>JBDUBY010000317.1:0-2157 GCA_040003735.1 Parafilimonas sp. | reverse complement strand
CTTTTTCTAAAGCTTCAAGTTGTTTGTAGAGAAAATCATATTCAGTATCTGAAACCATCGGATCATTCAAAACATAATACCTGTATTCGTGAAAACGCAATGCATTTCTAAGTTCATTAATGTTTTTTGCAGTGGCATCTTTCTTTAAAAAATCTCTTGAAATCTTTTCGAGATGTTGTGTCTGCTGTGTTGAATACATACTATAATCTTTATAGCAAACCAACATAAAATTTTTGAAGTAATTAATGGAGTAACAAAATTTATGTTGGTTCCCCTTGGCCTAAAATTAACAAAGGTTTCAAGGGAAATTAATATGATTTATGTTGACGTTTTGAAGATAAGTTTTGAAATGTTATTTTTACAACGTTCATAAAAGATTACTTGCCATGTTTGAAAATGAAACTAAAATTATAGAAAATGACGATCAGCGAATTTTAATTAAAGATGTTCATCAACTTGTAAAATCTTACCCGCGTGTACCAATTACTGTTGACTGTGTAATTTTTGGGTTTGATAATAATGAATTGAAAGTTTTATTGATTCGCAGTGATATTGAAATGTATAATGGCAAATGGAGTTTGCTGGGCGATTTTGCGCATGATGATGAAAACCTTGATGATGCTGCCTATCGCGTGTTGCGCGAAAGAACAGGTATGGATAATGTATACCTTGAACAGGTAAAAATATTCAGCAATCCGCATCGTCATCCTGGTGGAAGAGTGCTAACGGTTGCCTATTGTTCTTTATTAAATACGGAACATCATGATCTGAAAATTTTAGCGAATGAACTGCACTGGCATTCCGTAAAAAATATTCGTGATATGGCTTTCGATCACAAAGAAATCATGGACACATGTTACGCATGGCTGCAAAAAAGAATGCTGGAACATCCATTGGGCTTAAATCTTCTTCCTGAAAAATTTTCTTTGCGTGAATTACAGAATTTATATGAAGTAATTCTTGATATAAAACTCGATCGCCGCAACTTTCGCAAGAAATTTTTCTCTATGGATTTTTTAATTGATACCGGCGAATATGAAGATGATGTACCGCATCGCCCCGGAAGATTATATCGTTTTGATTACGATAAATACCAACAGAATAAAAGAAGATGGACAGGGATTGAGTTTTAATAACTTTTCTTTTTGAAAGCAGAAGGATTTTCACCTGCAATTTTTTAAACAATTTATTGAAATGTGACAGGCTTTCAAAACCTACTTCATAACAAACTTCTGAAACTGTTTTATGCTGAAGCAATAAAGTTTTTGCCTTCGTAATACGAAACCTGGTTAACGAAATTTTGTAACATTACATCAGCTTAAAATAATTATATGAAAACAGAAACGATGGCGCCAACACTGGGCAACGCACATAAAGATATTCCGGGTAATCCTTCCACTGCAAAAAGCAGTAAGTTTAAATTGAATGATAGAAGTAATGGTAAACCACTTCAGCTTTTATCTGAAGAAGACTGGAAATTCTGGATAGAGAATGGTTATATCGTTATTAAAAATGCAGTACCGAAAGAACAGGTTGAAGAGCTTGCAAAATTTCTTTGGGAGTTTGAAGAAAAAGATCCGGATGATCCTGAAACATGGTATGCACCACCACGTGCTGAAATGAAAATGAAAGAACTTACCAATACAGGAATGGTTGAAGTTTATAATCATCAATACTTGTGGGATAACAGGCAATATCCAAAAGTGCACCAGGCATTTACTGATATTTGGGGAACAGAAAAATTATGGGTTACTATAGATAGGGCAAACCTTAATTTGCCTATTCGCCCGGGTTATGAATACAAAGGTTTTATACATTGGGATTATGATCCTGAAACTAAGCCGCAAAATGTGCAGGGTGTTTTAGCATTGGCTGATCAGGCTGATGAAAATATGGGCGGCTTTCAATGTGTGCCTGAATTATACAGAACGTATGAAACATGGAAGCTTACACAGCCTGAAGACCGTGATCATTTTAAACCAGATGTTACCGGTTTTGAAATTGTAAAAGTGAAAATGAATGCAGGTGATTTATTGATTTTTAATAGTCTTGAACCGCATGGCATTCGACAAAATAATAGTAGTAATAAAGTTCGTTTGGCTCAATATATTTCTATGATGCCTGCAGAAGAAGATAATGATGCATTGCGTGAATGGA
>JBDUBY010000361.1:0-23814 GCA_040003735.1 Parafilimonas sp. | reverse complement strand
GCGAAATTACCAGCAGATTAAGCAGGAAGTACACGACATAATTGAAAGTGAAATGGAAAACATACTAAGCGATCCGGCAAAGGAGAATATGGTGGTGAGGAAATGATAAGGTTGACACTCCTCCAGAAGCAACGATAGCTCTATCAACTTTTTAGATTATACAACCTGCTACAAGGAGCAAACAAATCAAGTTAGATTGATAACTCCTTAGAAGAACAAGATTGCACCATTACCCCTTGTAGCGGAAATTCTTAATATTTTAATAATGTAGTAAATGAATTTAATTGAAATAGAAATCTCAACTTCATATTAATGTACACTGAAGCCTTATATAAAGTGTATTGCACCCAACATATCCGAATAAAATTGTCGGTCATAACTTCTTCGCCTCAGAAAAATTTAAACCCTTTTTATGAAACTAAATAACATCATTTTAAACGCGATCTCACTAATTTTTTTAATGAGAATGAATGTTTTTTATACATGTTTCAGATACAATAAAATTCAATAGATGAAAAACAAAAAAAGAAAAGTTGACATTGTTGTGATCTCTGATGTGCACTTAGCAACTTACGGTTGTCATGCAAAAGAATTACTCCGTTATCTAAAAAGTATAAAACCAAAAACCGTTATTTTAAACGGGGACATTATTGATATCTGGCAATTCAGTAAAAGTTACTTTCCCAAGAGTCACATGAAGGTTATTAAACTTTTGATGAACTGGATTACCAAAGGAATTAAAACCTATTATATAACAGGCAATCATGATGAAATGATGCGCAAGTTTGTAGGGTTTAAAATGGGTTCTTTCAGAATAGTAAATAAAGTTGTACTTGAGTTGCAGGATAATAAGAAAGCCTGGATATTTCATGGTGATGTTTTCGATGTTACCATGCAACATTCAAAATGGTTAGCAAAGCTTGGTGCTATCGGTTATGACACATTGATTCTAATAAACAGTTTTGCAAATTTTATATCACAGCGAATTTTTAAGAAAGGCAAATTATCATTCTCAAAAAAAATAAAGAACAGTGTAAAGAGTGCTGTTAAGTTTATAAACAATTTTGAGCAAACTGCAGCTGACATAGGTATTTCAAATCAGTATGACTATGTAATATGCGGCCATATACATCAACCTGAAATGCGTGAGCTTACGAATTCCCGTGGATCAATTATGTATTTGAATTCGGGTGATTGGATTGAAAATCTTACTTCTCTTGAATATGTAAATGGTGAGTGGAGTATTTATAAATATTCAGACAGTGATTTTGAAAAAGAGCCCGAAGAAACTGAAGAGGAATCTGATCTTTCTACTGATAAATTGTTCAATAGTTTATTACAAGAGTTTAACCTGATGCGTTCGTGAAGATTTTATATGCTATTCAAGGTACCGGTAACGGGCATTTAAGCAGGGCAAGAGATATTATTCCCATCTTACAAAAGAAAGGCGAATTAGATATTCTAATCAGTGGTACACAAGCTGATGTTGATTTGCCTTATCCAATAACATATCAATTCAATGGTTTAAGCTTCATCTTTGGAAAGAAAGGTGGTGTTGATATTTTCGAAACTTATAAAAAAAGCAACATCCGCAAATTGTTTGGTGAAATAAATAGGTTGCCTATAGAAAAATATGACATAGTTATAAATGATTTTGAACCTGTTTCCGCATGGGCTTGCTATTTGAAAAATAAAGAATGTGTAGGATTGAGTCATCAAGAAGCGGTATTAAATAAACACGCGCCTCAACCAAAACACGTTGACCTGTTGGGGAAATCTATACTGAAAAATTATGCACCCGTAACAGTGCGATACGGTTTTCATTTTAACCAATATGATAAAAATATTTTTACACCTGTAATAAGAAACCAGGTAAGACAATTACAACCGAATAGCAAAGGTCATTATACAGTTTATCTTCCTGCTTATAATGATGAAAGAATCATAAAAACACTAAGCGAATTTCCTGAAATTAAATGGGAGGTTTTTTCAAAACATAATAAAGAAGCAATACAGGTAGATAACATCTTGATTTATCCAATTAATAACGATCTTTTTATACAAAGCATGTCTGAAGCAGAAGGTGTGTTATGTGGTGCCGGTTTTGAAACACCTGCAGAAGCTTTGTTTATGAATAAAAAATTAATGGTCATTCCAATGAAAGGTCAATACGAACAACATTGCAATGCAGCAGCGTTAAAAGCGATGGGAGTACCAATAATAAAGAGCTTGAAAACAAAGCATATTCATAAAATAAAAAACTGGATTGATTCTGGAATAATAATTCCAGTTGATTATCCCAACATGACTGAAAATATTATTAACACTGTTCTTCAAAAACATACTGCATCCGTTATGTCGGACAAGAAAATATATTCAGAAAAACAATTTAGAAAAACAACTTTAACGAAGATACTCTCCCAACTGAGCACATAGGTATGCATATAACAAGACAGGATTTTGGCCCAGATTTTAAATGGGGTGTTTCTACCGCTGCTTTTCAAATTGAAGGCGCTCATAATGCAGATGGAAAAGGAGAATCTATCTGGGATGTTTTCTCGATGCAAAAAGGAAAGATTTATAAGAATCATCACGCGAAAATTTCCTGTGATTTTTATAATCGATACATACAGGACATCATTCTCATGCAATCGCTTGGCATTCCTAATTACCGGTTCTCTGTATCATGGAGTCGTTTGATACCAGGTGGAGTAGGTAATATTAACTGTAAAGGTGTTGAGTTTTATAACCGCGTAATTGATTTTTGCCTTGAGTGTAACATCGTACCATGGATAACATTATATCATTGGGATCTTCCTTATACATTGCATAAAAAAGGCGGCTGGACGAATCGTGATATTATAAACTGGTTTAGCGATTACGTTTCTTTTTGCATTCAAAAATTTGGCGATCGTGTAAAGCATTGGATGGTATTAAATGAACCTATGGTATTTACGGGTGCCGGTTATTTCTTCGGGATTCATGCACCCGGTAAAAAAGGTCTATCTAATTTTTTGGCAGCAGTGCATCATGCAGCAATGTGCCAAAGTGAAGGTGCACGATCAGCAAAATCAATAAGGAATGATTTGAAGATTGGAACAACTTTTTCGTGTTCGTACATCGAACCCGCATCAAACAAAGATTCAGATATACTCGCAGCAAAAAAAGTGGATACATTATTGAATGGAACTTTTATCCAGGCATTATCAGGCTTTGGATATCCGACAAAAGAATTAAGGTTATTAAACCGCCTTGAGCCATTTATAAAAGATGGAGATGAAAACAAATTGGCGTTTCAAATGGATTTCATCGGCATTCAAAATTATACTCGTGAAATTGTTACACATTCTTATATTAACCCTTTCATTATGTCTAAAATAATAAGAGCAGATAAAAGAAATGTTGAGCACACATTAATGAACTGGGAAATTCACCCTCCTTCCATTTATCACATGATTAAAAAATTTAGCGCTTATAATGTGGCAAAGGAGATTATTATTACAGAGAATGGTGCTGCATTTCATGATGAACTTAGTAATTGTTCTGTTCATGACGATCAACGAAAGAAATATTTGCAGGATCACCTTGAGCAGGTGCATAAAGCAAAGCAGGAAGGTGTAAACGTGAATGGTTATTTCATCTGGAGCTTCACTGATAATTTTGAATGGGCTGAAGGTTATTATCCGCGTTTTGGTATTGTGTATGTAGACTTTACCACGCAGAAAAGGATTGTAAAAGATTCAGGCAAATGGTTCAGTGAATTTTTGAGAGAGAAATGAATTGTTACTATAGATCATTTATTAATCCCACCATTAATGTGAATCTTGGCAGTGACTATTTTGTTATAGACAATTTTTTTGTCTCAGATGGCAGTATATGGTATCGTAAACATATGGCTGGATAATAGGTAATATTATCTCTTAATAATTAAAACCTATACCCAATACTTAGTGTCGCTGTCATCCCATAACTTCTTGATTGAACAACCAGGTCAGGAAAGCCTGCATCATATTTTTTGTTATCATTTACATCCCAAAATAAAACGTCGTCTTTATGCAAAATGTCAGCAAGCGATAATTCAACCAAGCCATTTTTCATAAATGTTTTGCTTATTTTAAAGTCTAACGTTGGATGTGGCTTTTCCCAAACATAATTTGTTTGGTTGCCGCCAATAACGGAAATTCTTGAGCCTATAATATTATACTGGAGATAAAGATTCAAACCATTTTTATCACCGGCATATTGCAGGGAGGCATTAACAATATAAGGCGATTGGCCCTGCATTGGCCTGTTGGAAGTATCACTGCCATTTCCTGCAACAAAAGCAGTGGATTTTATTAACGAAGTATTTGCATATAAATACAAATCAGATAAAGCCGGAGTAATAAAATCGAGATTTTTTCTTGCTTCTATTTCTGCACCAAAACATTCTGCCTCATGTATATTTATCCATGTAATTGTTTTACTGTCCGGCACCCTGCACAGCAATTTTCGGTTCAATAGCATTATGAAATTTTTTATAAAATCCACTTACAGAATAATGTTGTGCATTGGGAAAATACTGCTCCCATCTTATTTCATAATTATCAATTTTTGTTTCAGCAAGATTGCCTCCGTAATAAGTTGCGTTCTGAAAAAAATCATAGAACAAAGTACTTGCAAGTTCTCTGTACAAAGGTCTTGCTACCGTGTTGCTATAACTTAGCCGGATGTTTGCTTTTGGCAATACAGAATAAATAAAATTTGCAGAGGGCAGTAAATCGTTGTAAGTATTATTAATCCTGGTTGGATGCTGCCTGTTGGTTTTGTAGCTTTTTAATTTGTTATGGTAGTTCTCATACCTAACACCCCAGGCTAAACGAAGCTTATCAGTAAATTTATTATCAAACATTATATACTCTGCAGTTTGTTGTATACTTCCTGAATAATAGATCCAATCTGGTTTTGCAAAATCTGTTGTTACAAATCCTTTCCGTGCATCGAAGTTGCTGTCTGCAAAAATTTGATTGGGTGGAAGTGTAACCAGTTTCTGATTATAATCAGGCATGTCATTTCTTAAAAAACGACCATTTCTTGTTCTGTCATCCTGATAATAAAAGAAACCAAATTTTAATGCCTGGTTTTGATGAAAGAGCTTAAATGATTTATTGAAATCTACATTGCTACCACCACCGTTGTCTTTTGTTTCAAAATACAATCTTAAACCGCCTGTTACTGTAGTAAATAATGTAGGAGAACTTATATAAGCATAATATGGATCATCCTCAGATGGTTTATAATAAATCATCTGCCTGTAATCAGGTTCATTACGATCAAAGGTTGTATAATACAGCTGCCATTTTATTTTTAATTTGAATTTGGGTATGTAATGTTCGCCACCAAATTGCGTGTTATAAATAACATTGCTTTGAAAATAATGAACGTAAGCATAATAAGCACTCGCAAAGTCACCGCCCACCAGCTGTGGCGCAATGCCATGCCTTACATCAGTTAGATTGCTTGAATTAACAGCAAAAAGATTATTGAAAAAGATCTTATTGTTTGCATCAAGCTTGCAGGAAAAATTAGCCAGCGCACTTTCTAGAATTGTATGTGTATATGAGCTGTCGTTAAATGTATAATAAGCAGGCCCGCCGGTATCAACAGAATCAGCTGATATTTGTTTCGCATAGCCAAAATCTCTTATAAAATTTTTTGAAAATTTATAAGTTGAATAATAACTCAACCCCAAAATTGCCCCAATTTTAGGGTAACCATTTTTATCTGTTGCATTAAAGCCACCGGAAATTTGAATAGAAGTATTTAATGGCGCAGATGGATTTTTTTCAAGGCTCCAGTCGTTAGGAAAAAGTTTTGCGTCTTTAACTTGTTGGCCTGGTTTTAAACCATTATATTTTTGTTGAGCCGGAAAATCCCGCGGTATTGTACGTGTTCCATCATCAAGACCTAAAAAATCGGTGTTGCCTTTTTGATCGTGATAAAAAGCATCACCCGTAGTAATTGTGTTATAACCCAGCCCTGCTTTAATGGAAAAAAAATTCTTTTCCGGAACATCTTTTAAATTAACCTGTATAAGGCCGCCCGCAAAACTTGCCGGATATTCAGGCGATGCACTTTTAGTAATCGTGATATTATCCACTATATCTGCAGGAAAAATATCGAAGGCAAAAGTTTTCCTGTCAGGCTCTGTGCTTGGCAAAATTGCACCGTTCAGCATTGCTTCGTTATAACGGTCGTTCATGCCGCGTATAACAACAAATTTGTTATCCTGAACAGAAGTGCCGCTTACTCTTTTCAATACATCGCCTATACTTTTATCAGGAGATCTTTTAATCATATCTGCACTGATCGCATCTGAAACAACTGCTGCGTTTCTTCTTGTAGTAAGTATAGAATTCAGGCTTTCTCTTCTTGCCGAAGTTGTAGTTACTACTACAGTTTGTATGGTTGTATTTGATTGCAGCGATAAAGTTATATTCTGCATTACAACGCTATTATTTGTAACAGTTACATCGCTTACCTCTTTAGGTGAATATCCTATGTATGTAATTTGTAAAGTATATTGTCCGGCCGCAATGTGGCTTAACCTGTAAGTTCCATCTACATCACTTGATGTTTTAATCGTTGAGTTTTTTATAGATATAGTTGCACCAGTTAATACCTGATTATTAGATGCATCAGTTATTTTTCCTGTGATTATTCCTGATTGAGAAAAGGTGCGGGTTGTAAGTAAAATCAAAACAATAAACAGGTAAAATTTTGATTGCATTTTTTTGCTGCAAAGAAACATTTTCGCTCATTCAATCAACTTTATCCGATGTTATATAATCATTACCGGATTATTAACTGAACTTAATATATGAGTAACAATTTAGTGAACATTTCATAACGTTCTGTTTCCTTAACCACTATTCATCACGGCTATTTTTGACAAAACATTTATTTATGCAAAACAAAAATTTACTCCGAAAATTTATGCTGTTTGTATTGGCAGCAGGTATGAGCGCTACTGTGATGGCGCAATTACCAAAAGTGTATGTTACATCAAACATCACTACAAATACAACCTGGACCAATGATCATATTTATGTACTTAGCGGCTACATTTATGTTACGTCAGGGCATACACTTACAATTAATCCGGGCACAGTAGTTTATGGCAATGATCCTACATTATTCAGTAAAGGCGCATTAATTGTAACGCGTGGTGCAAAACTTATGGCAGTGGGTACGGCATGTCAACCTGTAGTATTTACTTCAGGCACACCAAATCCAAAACAAAGAAAAAGAGGTGACTGGGGTGGTGTAATTCTTTTAGGAAAAGCACAAATTAATGTTCCCGGCGACACGGCTAATATTGAAGGAATTCCTCCAACAAAACTTACTTTATATGGCGGCGGCGCTACACCTAAACTTAATGATAATTCAGGTACGTTGCAATATGTTCGTATCGAATATGCAGGCGTTGCACTAAGCCCAAACAATGAGATTAATGGCTTAACACTGGGTGGCGTTGGCAGAGGGACTACTATTGATCATGTTCAGGTCAGTTATTCAAACGACGATTCGTACGAATGGTTTGGAGGTAATGTGAATGCAAAATATCTTATTGCCTTTAGAGGTATTGATGACGATTTCGATACGGACCAGGGATTTAGCGGAATGGTTCAGTTTGGCGTAGCATTGCGCGATTCAAAGGTTGCAGACGTTTCAAAATCACACGGATTTGAAAGTGATAACGATGCAAACGGTTCATCAAATACACCGCAAACAAAAGCAATATTTTGTAACATAACCGAAGATGCTGGCGGAGATACAACTCAAAACTCTTTATTCGAAGCAGGAGTTTATATTCGTCGTAACAGTGCATTGAAAGTTTATAATTCAATTGTGATGGGATGGCCTATCGGTATCTATATCGATGGTACTGCAAGCCAGAATAACGTGTTGGCTGATACATTGGTTAATAATAACATTATCGGCGTTAAAAACGTTGCTAACTATGTATCTACTGTATCTCCTTCTGCCAATACAGCTGTGATTGATTTATTACAAAATCATGCTGGTAAACGTTTTTATACTGACAACGCAGGCATTAAGCTATCTAAACCCTATAATCTTAACGCTCCAGATCTAAGACCTAAAGCATCATCTCCTGCAGTAACTGGTGGTAATTTTAATCATGCGGCTTTAAAGAATGCATTCTTTACAAAAACTTCTTATGTTGGCGCATTAAGTGGCGCTTTGGCTGATGACTGGACAAAAGATAGTTGGGTAAACTGGAGACCTGATACAACAAATTATTCAAATGGAATACCATCATGCTCAGGATTTGTTGCTGCTGCCCAACCAATTTCTGAAGATGTGATTGTTGCTGATGTTACACTAAGCCCTAATCCAAGCAATGGCTATTTCAATATTAAGGCTAGTGGATTCTCTGCTAACATTATTAATGTAAAAGTCTCAGATTTAAACAATGGTAAAGTTTATTTTATTGGCAAAGCAAATAATAACAGTACAACAAATATTTCAATGCATGTTCCTATCGGGAATTATGTTGTTGAACTATCAGATGGCAAAACTATAGTTACGAAAAAGTTATCCGTGCTGAATTAATAATTTGCATATGTTTAATTACATACAGGGTGCATTTCTATGCGCCCTTTTTATTTAAAACCATTGCATAAAACCATATTATGAAACTTAATATTGAAATTTCGAACCTAATATTATTTTAGTAGATAAATAAGAGCAATTAATATTTACCTCACTAAAATTAATCCAACTGTATGCTGCCTGAAAAGAATAAGGAACTCTCTGTTCAATTCCTGAAATCCTTGAGTAAAGTCAAAGGATGGAATTATAATGAAAAAACGGAAATGGAAAAGAAATTTGAGATAAAAGAATTTATTTCTTTTTATGTTCTTCGAGATAAGTATAGCGGGATCCCAAATGCGAATGTTTCATTTAACCGGTTAAGTTTTTTTGTTGAACATCCCACTTTTAAGCCAGCTATAAAAGCATTGCTCATTTTGCTGGAGCTTTCCCGAAGCGAAAAAGAATTTGAAGAATGGTATCAAAAAATGCACATAGATATTTTTTGACTATAGATCGTTGAGATGATTTCTTCTGTCAAATCCGTAAATGGTCATAATGATATTACACGGAGAACTCTTTTCATTCTTGTGGTTGATTATTAAAATATCTTATTAGTAACGGACAGTATTAGGATTTATGACAAGTTAGATGATGAAAAAAGTTCACAAAATAATTAAAAACGCTCCGAAAGATAGGATGAAAGATTTGTTGCTAATGGTGATTTCTTAAATTAATACGACATTTTAATATCGCCGAAAAAAGTTTGATTTATGGATCGGCAAGAAAGATTAAAATCAGTAAGAAAGATAATTGAAAGATGTGCAGATTACGAAAGCTCCTTCGATACTTTGTACTCAGAATTATTAGAAGAATTTCAAATTGAATATAATTTCGACGGCGATATGCACGCAAATAATTATCTAAATAAGTTAAGGCAAATAAGAGATAAGCAAGCCAATCTATATATAAAACGAAAACAAGAAAACCAAAGAGAAGCGCATCGAACGAATACAATGACTTTGTAAGTAATTTTAGACACAATGTTATGGAAGCAATGTCTTTTAAATTACCTCACATATATAACAGTCTGGAACCCTGATTTATTCTTTTGAACTTATGCTAAATATGAGCTGATTCTAACTCATTACGTCACTTAATAATTAAGTAACATAATGGTAACGTTAAGGTAGAACCTTATTCATATTCATGTATTTCTTTTGTTGAAATTTTATCAAATGAAAAAAAATTTCCACGCTCCAAACAATAAATTCCGGTTATTAAAATCAACACCTTTTAAGACTTCTATCTTTAATTTTATTTTGATTAGTCTTTTTTTAGGCAGTTGCAGAAAAATTGAGCATGCTGCTTTTCCTGTTGAAATAAATAAAGTAAATCATGTTGTTGTTATCTACCTGGAGAACCACAGCTTCGATAACTTGTATGGTCAATATAGTGGCGCTAATGGTTTGTCAAATGCAACGCCATCTGAAATAACGCAGGTTGATTCAAACGGAATTCCTTACACTTTCCTGCCTCCGATTCCCGGCACAACTGCGTTTCCTACCAATTTGCCCAATAATTATTTCAATGTAGATCAGTATGTTCCAAACGATATGGAAACACCGGATGTGTTACATCGTTATTACCAGGAACAATACCAGATTGATGGTGGTAAAATGGATAAATATGCTTTATACAATACGTCAGGCGGTTTATCACAAGGGTATTATCAAACAAGTATGTTACCATTGCTTAGTACAGTTCAGCAATATACTTTGTGTGATAACTTTTTCCATAGTGCATTCGGCGGCTCATTTTTAAATCATATGTGGTTGATTGCTGATGCTTCACCTGTATTTCCAAATGCACCATCAAGTATAGTTGCACAGCTTGATGCGAATGGTCATGTAATTAAAGATGGCCAGGTTACCCCTGATGGTTATGTTGTAAACACAAGTTATTCTGTTAATCATCCCCATCCTTTAAGTGCTGATCCTTCCACATTGGTTCCTAACCAGATATTGCCGACAATCGGCGACCGGCTAAGTGCTAAAAACGTGTCATGGGGATGGTATTCCGGTGGCTGGGATAGCGCACTGGCAGGTACACCAGACCCTACTTTCCAGTTTCATCATCAGCCATTTATTTATTTCGCAAATTTTGCTGATGGCACTCAGGCTAAAGCAGATCATTTAAAAGATGAGAAAGAGTTTATAGCTGCTGCAAAGAACGGTACATTACCAAGCGTTTCATTTGTAAAACCGCTGGGTATAAATAATGAACATCCAGGTTATTCTGACGTTGCAAATGGTGAAAATCATACAGTGGAACTAATAAATGATGTATTGAACGGGCCTGACGGGAAAGATGCTGTTATTATTATTACTTATGATGAAAATGGCGGTTTTTGGGATCATGTTGCACCTCCCGTTATTGATACAAAATGGGGACCAGGCACACGTGTTCCTGGTATTATTATTTCTCCGTTTGCCAAGAAAGGTTTTGTTGATCATACACAATATGAAACGTCAAGTATTCTTGCTTTTATTGAACACAGATGGAATCTTGAACCATTAGCATCCCGCGATAAAAATGCAGATCCTTTTACAAATGCATTCAATTTTATTCCTAATAAATAATTTCCTGAAAAAAACATTTAAGGAGCAACTGCATAAGTTGCTCCTTCTTTTCATTAATACCAGGCGTTGCATTAACGCAAATAATTTTAATTGTTGATGAAGAAATTTTTTTTAATAGTTGGGTTAACTGCATTCGCTTCAGCTTATACGTTTTTATCATGTTCTCAAAAAACAAATCATCCGGAAAAGGAAATTGCTCAAACACTCGTTAAGCAAGTTGATGATTTTATTAATGATTGCAAACAATTACAACTTGAAGCCGAAAAACCAAACCCTGATGAAAAAAAATTACAGACACTTTTTTTTAAAGCGAGACTTGGTTATAAAAACTTTGAATGGGCTGCAGAATATTTTGAGCCAGCAACATCGAGATTTATAAACGGACCGCCTGTTGAAGAAGTTGATTTATCAATGCAGGTTTTTAAACCTGCAGGTTTACAGGTAATTGAGGCTTTTTTATTTCCAAAGTCTGATCCAACAAAGAAAACTGCATTAATAAATGAGATGAAAAAAATGCAGTCGAATTGCAATAAATATAAAGCGCATTTTAAAGGAATTGATATTCTTGACTGGCAGGTTTTTGATGCAGCAAAACTCGAAGTATTCAGAATTGAAACGCTTGGTATTACAGGTTTTGATGATCCGCTTACATTAAGAAGTATAAATGAAAGCACGGTTGCATTAAAGAGTATTGAACATGTAATGGCTTACTATGATAAAAAATATGAGTGCAGTTTTGATAAACATTTCAATGCTGCATCAAATTACCTCACAAGCAATACAAATTTTAATACTTTCAATCGTGCTGAATTCATAAGAACATATTGCAATCCGGTAACAACAGATATAACAAATCTTGAATTGACCTTAAAGATTAACACTATCCGATACAACCGCTTGTTGAACCAGGATGCAAAAACACTTTTTGACTCTAATACTTTCAATATAAATGCTTATTCACCAAATCAATCTTCTTATGTTACAACAAAAAAAATTGTATTAGGAAAATTATTATTTGCTGACCCTACATTTTCAGGTACAGGAACAAGAAGTTGTAAATCTTGTCATCAACCCGAGAAAGCTTTTACAGATGGATTGGCGAAAAATACAGTGATCAACAGTAAAGAAATTTTAGCACGGAATACACCAACATTAATAAATGCGGCATTGCAGCCTTCGCAATTTTATGATATGCGTGTGAATACTTTAGAAGATCAGTCTATAAATGTTATACAAAACGCTTTAGAAATGCATGGCTCTATGAAATTTTCTGTTCAAAAGCTTTGGAAAGATTCAAACTATAAACAACTATTTATCGCTGCTTTTCCTAAGCCAAACAGAACAGGTATAGATACATTGGAAGTTATGAATGCAATTGGTTCTTATGTGCGAAGTCTTGTTTTTTTTAATAGTCGTTTTGATGATTATATGCGTGGTAATAACAACGCTATGAATGCAGATGAAATAAGTGGATTTAATTTATTTATGGGTAAAGCTAAATGTGCAACCTGCCATTACATGCCATTATTTAACGGAACTTTCCCGCCACGATATATAAAGACAGAGGCAGAAGTAATAGGTATTCCAAAAGCATTGAACGATACAGAAATTGATAGTGATTTAGGAAGATATGCTATTGTAAAAGTTGCATCTTTTAAACATGCATTTAAAACGCCAACAATGCGTAATGTTTCAAGAACTGCGCCATACATGCATAATGGAATTTATGACTCATTGCAACAAGTGATAGACTTTTATAACAAAGGTGGCGGCGTTGGTTTAGGCATCAATATTGAAAACCAAACATTATCTTTTGACAGATTAAATCTTACAGAAAAAGAAAGCAAGGATCTTATTGCTTTTATTAAAACACTTAATAGTAAGTACTAATTATTGTGAGTATAAATAATACACGTTTTAACTTTCTTTCCTTTAAGCGCACAAATGATTGTAAAAATCACTATTCCGACGGTGCCGATAACAGAACTTGTTATTCCTTTTTAGAAACATTATTGATCGCAACTTCCTCCGCCAGACCAAAACTTAACGTCATTCCTGCTCCGTCAATGCCATTTATAATTGTTACACCTTGTTGCGGATTATAAATAAATTCACTTTCATTGCTGGTGCGTTTTGCATAAATTCCATTCCAGCTTTGAATCATTTTCCAATCTTTAAACACAGCAAATTTTTTAAGATAATCTGTTATAAGCTGGTTGATAAATTGCTTATCGAATGGATCGAATGCTAAACCATATTCATGACTATCTCCAATCGTTAATTCGCCGGTTTCATTTTGCGCAACCATAACATGAATGCCCCACTTTAAGTAATCAGGCATTATCTCAGCATAAAACTTTTTTAATTCATTTAATGATGAAGCAACCTCAAATGCTTTATAATGTATCAATGATAATCCACCGCACAATCCAGGACCAATCCTAAAATTATTTTCCTGCGCAATTAACCGCATCATTTGCAGTTTGCATTTTGTAAAATTATTGTCAGTAAATATTTCAGGATATAAAGTTTCAAAATCTGCGCCGCTGCAAACATAAATCTCATCTGCCTGCCAGCTTTGCTCACCACTGCTTACATGCGGATGATCAATAAAATTTATACAGGTATTAAACTTAAATTCAACATCATATTTTTCGGTGAAATAAGAAGGCAATTTTTCTATAGCAACTCTTGCTTCAACAATCATATCATCTTCGCTATATAAAGAACCTAAAAGATTTGTTGCATTAACTGCCTGCGATTTTTGCAGCGTTTCATCTTTACTTAAAATTTTTACAAGCCTTACATTTTTATTTGTTTCAACAAATTCCTGCATCACATTTAACTCAAGTTTGTTATGCGCCAAATGCAAGCTTCCAACTTCATCATACCATAAATCTGCTTCTTTACAAAGTTCTTTCCATATAGATTTTGAACGCATTGCTCTTTCGTATAAAACACCGTTTGGCTGGCCAACCGGCCATATCATTCCAAAATTTCTTATTGATGCGCCAACACATTTTTCGTTGCGCTCAAACACCGTTACTTTATAATTGCGAACAGCCAAACTTCTTGCTGTTGCCAAACCTAAAATTCCTGCACCAATTACAATAGCATTTTTATGCGGCATGTGTTGTAACATTTATTGTTGATGGTAAACCAAAGAGTGCTTTATGTTTTCGCTTAAAATAAATGGCAGCAATAACAGTTCCTGTAATACCGATGATTGTTACGGTAAATACGGCGCGTATAAAAAAATTTGTCCATGATAATTGCACACCGCTAAACTCTTTTAAAAATAAAATAACTACACTGCCGAGATAGCCGAACGCATCTGAAACATACATGAGAAAACCAACATTGCTTTGAACTTTATAGGTTGCAATCATGCGTTCGAAAAACAAGGCATTAAACGGCACATAGCTCATGTATAATCCTGAACCAATCAATATCATCCACCACACAGGATTTATAATTTTGTATATAAAAAATATTGTTGCTGCAAGTGCAATTACATATCCCACAATAATCACAAGATGATTTAATAAAAATGCGCGTATATTATTTTTTATAAAGATGAGCAGGCTCATTGATGTGAGCACAATTAATGAAACCGGCGTTTCTGTTATTGTAAATATATCAGGATTGTTTTCATAGCCTAATTCATTGTACAATTCATTGGAAAAATTATCGCGAAAATCGCGAAGGATAGTTAATAAAACATAGGTTGTTATAATTACAATAAGGCCAGGTAAAAAAGTAGCGATAAAGTTTTTCCGTTCTTGTTTCGTCATTGGTTTTCTTTCACTGCGTAACTCGATATCTTTTGCCGTTGGCGCAGGCATGTGATTTAATAACCACGTAAATAAAACTAATGGGATTAAAAAAAATGAAGCTGTATAAAATGGCATCCAAAATTCACTAATGTGGTGATCAACGATTAAACTTTTACCAACTGTTTTTACAACGCCCGATGAAAAAATAAAACTCACACATAACACAGCGCCCATAAATTCTGTTGCCTTTCTGCCTTCAAGATAACTGAATACCAAACCCCATATCATGCCTAACGGGAAACCATTCAACAATAAAAGAATAATATTGTATGGTGAAGGTGTAATGGCGAAAAGGAAAAGTGTTATCCATGCAAAAACAATTAATACAATCACGATTTTCGCTCTTTTATGTAACTGCATGCCTGCAATAAACCTTATACCATAAAATTTACTCAGCATATACCCAACGAGCTGAGCTGATACAAGCCAAACCTTGTAATCAATTTTTAAAAAGTATAAACCAGTGAAACCCGCTGCAGTAAATGGTTTGCGAAAAGCATACATACAGAAATAAACTGCAAAAGAACAAAGAGCTGCATATAAACTTATAAACCATGCAGGCATTTGCTGCAGTTTATTTTTCCATATTGTTGAAACATACATTGAGTGATGGTTAAAATAGTAATTGGGAATTTGGTTGCAGAGAATCAGCATCATTATTAACCAATCACCAATTCCTAATTACAAATTACTTATTACAATAAGCCACGCAGTTGCTGCATGCTGTCTATAATAAAATCTGGTTGGTGAAGCTGTAATTGTTCTTTAGTATAAGCGCCAGTTGTTACGGCAATAGAAAATAAACATCCTGCATTTCGTCCTTCACGCACATCAACTTCTGTATCACCAACTTTTATTACTTTTTTTGAATCAGTAACGTTTGCACGTTTCATTAATTCCTGTATCATGAAAGGTTGCGGCCTTCCTTCTTTTACTTCGTTGCTGCTGATAACAAAATCAATCACATTATTTTTTAACCAACCCAAACGATCTACAACAACATTGGTTATATCACTGAAAAAACCTGTGTCCAGACCAATCTTTATATTGTTATTCTTTAAAAATTGAAATGTTTGCATCACATATGGCAATGGTTCAAGCTCTGTGGATGTTGTATAATAGTTTATCATGTTCTCAATAAAAAAATCATGCATTTCATTTATATACTTTTCATTAATAACAGATTTATCTTCGGCAAATTCTTCCAGCAACTTTAATATGGCATCTGTTTTTTTATAACCCATCACTGCAGCAATTTTTTCTTTTGGAATAGTATATTCTTTCTGTTGAAAAGTTTTTTCAAATGCTGCTGTTATTTCGCCATTATCTTTTACGGTGGTTCCTGAAATATCAAACACAATAAGTGCTATTGAATGCTTCATTTTTTATCTTTTAAATATTCTGTTATTAATGTTTTGAAATGCGTAAGCGGCAGCAAAACTGCATCGGGATCTTTTGCCTTTTCATCCCACAAACGCACCTTAATTATATCATCGTAATAAGCATGTTGTTCAAACAACATTATTTCATGAATGTGCATTGGGCCGCCTTGCCATTGTAACGTTTGTAAACTTGCTTCTGATAATTTTGATTGATACGTTTCATCAACTGCAACCAGGTAACGTTTTGCATTTACATGGTTTTCAACCATGGCACAAATACGTTTTGAAAACCCCTTTTCTTTTAAATATCCTGCACCAATTCCTTCATGGTTTACCACGCCAAAATTTCCCATTTCTTCTGTTGTTTCTATATGCTTCAGCAAGTGGCCGATATCATGCAAAAAAGATCCGATAACCAATTCTTCATCTTCGCCTTCTGCCATTGCTTCCATCGCGCATTGAATCATGTGTGATGTTTGCGAAACGGGTTCGCCATCATAATCTTCATTGCCATAATTTTCAAACAACTCCATTATTTCATTTGCTGTTTGTTTATATTGTCTTTCAGAATTCATAAGATTTTATTTTGAAATAATTGATGCAATTGGCTGCATTGTTGGATGATCAGGTTTAAAATCAAAGCCAAGCAAAGCAGCAAATGTTGTTGCTAACTGGCGTTGATATAATGTATCACTATTTGTTACTTCACCAATATGTTTTGTATCAGGACCGATTGCTGCAATCCATATCTGGCCTGAGCCTGTAGTTTTTGCGCCATGTGTAGTCCATTCTTCTTTTATTGCATCACCTCTGCCATGATCGCATGTAATAATCAACGTTGTTTTGTCTTTATATTCAGGCATGTTTTGAAGTGTCTTCCACAAGTCAGCAATCATCGCATCTTCAGCATGCGCACTTTTTAAATATTGATCATACAAACCTTCATGTGCAAAATCATCTGTTTCATCAAAAGCGATGTACAATACTTTTGGCTTGTATGTTTTTAAATATGCTTTACCGGCGAGATAAGTATTTACATCAAGGCGAACATCAAGTGGTTCCGGCGCAAGAAATTGCAGGTCATTCAACACCTTAAATTCAGGCGTATTAAAATTAAGAGTATCAACACCTGAGTTTACATAAATATTGCTGCGCCATTTATTAAGAATGTATGGAAAACAATCCCACGTTGTAAATGCCGCAACTTTTCCTTCGTAACCTTTTTGCTTGTTGATGAACTCAAGCACGTTTACATTTTTGTTTGGAATTTTATCGTTTGAATTAACTGCCGTATCAGGATAACCTGTAAAAATTTCATTATAGCCGGGATAAGAAAACCAATATTTGTTTGCATTATTTACGCCGCAACCTTTTGTTCTGTTACCATACAATTGCCCTGCATTTTCAACGGTTGTCCATAGAAAAGGAAAGAGCTTTTTTCTGCGTTCATTAATATCATCGCTCCAAAAATTTTTTATAGTTCCGCTTGAATCATTTGTAAATTTTTTATTTACGATAATAGCTGAATCAACACCTTTAAATACTTCCTGCCAACGCATTCCGTCTAATGTTACAATAACAAGATTTTCTGTTTTCTGCGCTGAAGCAAATTGATAAATCAATAAACCAAATACAATGACCAGTATATTTTTCATTAAATAAATTTTAAAATTTGCATTGCCTGGAAAGGCAACGCGTTGTTTGTCTTATGAGAAAAATCATATCCCTATTTTAATAGCCACATTGTTCCATTAATATCATCGTTGCCGCCGTATTGTAATTGCAGCGCTGACTTATAATTTGTTGCGTTTGCCGTTTTTTCGTTTGATGGATATTGAAAGCGCAATGGAATTCTTCCGCTGTTTCCTGTGCCTGCACCTGTAGTAAACGTGGGAACGCCCGTTCTTCTGTTTTGATAATATGCTTCTAAACCTGAATGGCGAAAAAGCGCCAGGTATTTTTGTTGCAGAATTTGCGTTAACCCGGTTGCGTTATTACCTGCATATTTTACTGATGATTGTTTATAATAAATATTATTAAAATCAACCGCAACATTTTCTGTGCTGTAAATTGCTGATGAACCCGGGCTTCCGGATTTTAAAAAGTAAGCAGTAAAACTTCCGCTTTCAGGTATACCATAAAATGCCATTGATGCTTTTATACCTGTTAGGTAATAAGTTTCTGCATTTCCTGCAGGTCCTTCAGAAATCCATCCGCGGTTAATCGCTTCCGCAATATTGAAACACATTTCAGCATAGCCAATTTGTATGCTTGGTTCGCCTGTGTATGTTTCATAAAACCGGTGGCGGTTAATTAAAGAATATTGACCTGAATTTGTTTTCTGATACATAGTTCCTAAATCTTCACCGGGATTTGCACCAACAAAAACATTAAAATCTGTTGAGTCTTTACCTTTTACCAATGCAGTTGCAGGTTCCGTAGTTACATATACTCTCGGATCTTTTAACTGCGTTAATAAACCTACATAAGTAGCTGAAGTATTATAGCGCAAAGCATCAAAACCAAAATTTCCCGGGTTCATTGGATACTCATTTGTAGGATAAAGAAATGTGTACTGAAGATTATCTGCAGCGCTTTGCATTAAAGGATATTTTGTTGGATCATTTATTATTGATGCAAACTGCGATTTGATATTCAGGTCAGCATCACCTGATTGTTTGCTTAATTCAATTAACAAGCGCAGCCTGTAAGCATTTATTGTTTTCTGCCATTCCGATATATTGTTATCAAAATAAATATCACCTTTCAATGTATTATCCTGTGCTGCAATAAGCGCGGTTAATTTTGTGTTGGCACTATCAAGCCAAAGAAACGCTTGCTGAAATACTTGCTTTTGGGGTGTATAAGTTGGTGTAAGTTCAGCAGTTCCCCGCAACGCATCTGCCATTGGAACATCGCCCATTTCCAGGCTCATCTTACTAAACAAATAGGCTTTAAAAAAATAAAACAAAGCATTGTACACATTACCATCAGGCAAACCAACCGCTGTTGCTTCTTCATCCATCTTTACAACGTTTTCAAGCGTTGCATAGTAATCATCACCTGCGCCAAAATCGTAACGGTTGTTACCATAATAATCATAATCGCAACAGTAATATTGCCCCCATCTTTCCTTCATGGTATAAGGTGCTTCATACATGCTGTTTTCAATACCATTCAACAACAACGATGAAGGCACATTAACAGGCTTGTTTTCATTTACTGATAAACTATCAAAACTTTTTTTGCATGCAGGCAACACTATTGAAGCGATGATGCAAAACATTATTATCTTAATTATACTTTTCATACTAATTATTGTTTTATGTTAGAACACAATGTTTACATTAATGCCATACCTGCGTGTAGTAGGTGTTTGCAACACTGTTGAAGTAGTGGCATAATTATATTGATCAAGGTCAACATCTTTAAAACGCTTGTCTTTATAGAAATAAATAAGATTACGTGCAACAAGCGTAACATCTAATTTGCTGATGAAGCTGTTTTTCAAAATTGATTCAGGCAAACTGTAACCGAGCGTTACTTCACGCAGTGAAGCAAATGTTTTACTCATTAAATTAGCTTCTTTTGTATTGTAATAATCGCTTACATATTGTTGAACCAATGTGGTGGATGAATTTGATGAAAATTTTAAATTGTTATAATTTAAAATAGCACCTGTTTGCGCATCATAATTTATAGGTGTGTTATTAGAAACAACAACGCCATTCCCTACATATGAACCCTGCCATGATGCATCGCCGGCATGTGCATTGTCATCTGCTCTTGATGCACCAAAAGCGCCTTGAACGGTTTCAATATTTCTGCCGCCACGCATGGTTTTTAAATGCATGTAATCTGTTGTTACACCACCAACACTTCCATCAAACTGAAACCCGAGTGTAAGACCTTTGTAAGCAACCTTGTTGTAAATACTCCATTGAAAATCTGCATTAAGATTACCGAGATACTGTGGTACCGGGTTAACCAACGGATAACCTTTATCGTCAAAAACAATTTGCCCATCAGTAGTTTTTACGAAAGCAGTTCCATAAAATTTATCTACACGGTCACCCACTTTTGCGGCAGGATCATTTGAAGTAGCGTACGTATTTTGTTCAGGTGGCAATTCATCATATACATCTTTAAATGTGCTCCAGTTTACCAATACATCCCATTTTATATCTTTTGTTTTAACAGGTGAACCTGTTAATGAAAGTTCATAGCCTGTTTTCTTTGTCTTTAATGCATTGATGTAATAGTAACTGAAACCAGATGCGGTTGAAATAGGATTCTGTAATATCTGCGGGCCATCAATATATTGAAATGCAGTAGCACTTAAGCCAACCCTGTTTTGAAGAAAATTCACATCAAAACCTTCTTCATAATTTACACGATTGAAAGTTTTGATATTGGGATCATACAAATTGCTAGTGTAATATGCTGCCGTTTGATTATTGTATGGTTTACTTGTTGAATACACCGATGAAAGTGAATAATCAGGGCCGCCATACGGAGTTTCGTAGTTGTTTCCATAGCCAAGCGGGTAATCAAATAATGATGTACCCGATGGATTTTCTCCAAATGCTGTTATAGTATTAAATGGCGCAGTACCGATTGTTGCGGAAGTTGCATCTCCATGTACCGTTGCATAAGATCCTCTTAACTTTAAAAATGAAATGGCTGACGGCATTTTTAAATAATCTGAAAGCGGAGCAGCAACAGAAAAGCTTGGATAGAAATAAGAATCATGCGCTGGTTGTAATGCAGAAGATTTATCTACTCTTCCTGTTGCAGATAAAGTAACATATTTTCCTACGGTCGCATCCAATGAATAATATGCACTGAACACACGCATGGAAGAATTAAAGCTGCTGGATTGAATTGGGTTTAACGAATTACTGAAAGTATATAATTCAGGTATGGTTAAATAATCAGTTGAAGTCCACTCTGAATTATAATTGAATATGCGTGCGCTTCCTCCAATTAAACCAGAAAGATTTACAAAATTCGCAACTTCATAATTATAGTTTAACTGTAAGTCTGAATTGCTTTCAAACAAGTCGCGCCTGTCTTCACGATAATCACCCATGTTTCCTTCACGCCCGTAAGGATGCGCAGAATAAGGCATTTCTTCGGTGCGCAACAAACCATAAGTTGTTATTTGTGTGCGTGGCGAAAAATTTAAGTGTTCATTAATTTTATAGTTAGCAGATAGGTAACCATTGATATCTGTTTTGTAATGACCGCGAAGCCAATTATTGACCATAAACCATGGATTATGATAACGCTGATATTCCGCAAATACGGACTGCGTTCCAACTTTACCCGGTTGCCAGATGCCTTTTATTAAAGGTGAGTTTACATCCCAGTCTGCGCCTGTCCATATTGCTACATTATAAATAAGACTGTTCGGTCCATAATCAACATCAGGAAAATTAGGTGTGTATTGTCTGTTGAAATTTACGTTTGCATTTACTGTTAACCGGTTATTTATTTTATATGAAGCATACAGGTTAAAGTTGGTGATGTTTAACTCGGCGTTTGGAATAATACTTTCCTGGTAAGATTGTGAAAGCGAAAAACGGATATTGTAATTATCACCTGTTGCGCTTAAAGCAATATTGTCTGTTGTTTGAAAACCAGCTTGTAAAAAGTTTTGTAAATTCTTTGCTCCGCGTGCAACATAAGGCGTTGGTTGAATATGGCCTGTGTACACGTAACCGCCAGGATATGTTGTTGTAAATGTTTGATTAGGATCATACGTTCCATCCCATTGCGGAATTGGCTGACCATCAAATTTCGGTCCCCATATATCATAATCATTATCATTTAATCCTCCGCCTTTTCCATCACCAAAGGCATATAATTCATTTTCGCCGGGCCCATATTCGTTTTGTAATCTTGGAAAAGCAAGAAAGCCCTTATCAACTGAATTGGTTGAGTTAAATTCAATAGTAAAACCTTTATGCTTTAATCCTTTTTTTGTAGTAATAAGAATAGCGCCATATTGTGCGCGGCTTCCATATAATGCAGCAGCAGTTGGCCCTTTTAATATGGTATATGTTTCAATATCATCCGGACTTATATTCCAGGTATCTGAACTTATGGGAACACCATCAATAACATATAAAGTAATTTCATTACCACGCAATAATACAGTTGGCTTACGGAGCAATTCAGCAGATGGCCCAACAGATAGACCTGCAATTTTTCCCTGCAAACCCGTAATAGGATTTTGATCCCTTGCCTTAACCAAATCTTCGCCACTAACCTGCTGTACTGCATAGCCAACACGTTTCACTTCCTTTCTTACACCAAGTGCAGTAACAACAACATCATTTAATTGTTGTGATGAGTTTGAAAGACTTATTGTAAGAAAATCACCATTGTTAACTGTAACAGTTTGCGAACTGTAACCAACAAAACTTGCTGTCAGATTTTTGCCCTTGTCTGTATTAATCGTAAAGTTTCCATCAGCATCAGAAATAACTGTTTGGTTACCCGAATTTACGGTAGCGCTCATTACAGGTTGCCGTGTTGATGAGTCAATTATTTTTCCACGCAGTTGTACTGTTTGTGCGTTTGTATGCAGAAATAAAAAAGAGAAAATTAAATAAAAAAGAAACGTTGTTTTTTTAGGTAGTTCTTGCTTCATAAGAATCAGTTTATTAATAAAGCAGCAAAAGTATCCAGGCGTTCTTTTAAAAAAGGAAACAGAAGTTTAAGAAAAGATGATGTAATTATTAAATTTTTGAACGTTACAAAAAATTAATATCAAACATTTTAAAAGCTGTATTCTTTTCTGTATGTTTTAAAATGTTTTGTTGTTAAAATAAAGAATGATTTCTGTTATAGATTCTTTTGAGATGCTTCAGGCAGCCTAATTGCAATTTCATTTAAGTAGTATACTTTTCCTTTGAAGGATATGTTTAATGGCTGTGGTTAATTCAGAAGGTTCAATGTTTTTGAATTGGCTGCCATAGGCTTCATATTAATTTAGACTACAAAATATTTTAAACTAATGAAATTTAATTTACTCTTTTCACTTCATCATCTGCGCTTTCTTGCCTTAGCGTCGTTACCAAAACGATATAGAAAAGAAATCTCGACCTGTATTGTATGTGGTATAAATTGAATGAAAATAGTAACCAGATTAATACCAACTGTTATTGTCAAAAGGTTCAGGGTATGAAAAATATCACCTTTACACGAATACTGGCTTTATCGTTTAAAATATTCTTTTGAATACTGGCACTTATGTAGTAAAGCGCTGCCCTGCGTTTGCCCGAAGCTTTGTTTGCTATTGATAACTTAATTGCAACTGCGCGCTCAAATAAAGTTGCTACTACTATTGCG
>JBDUBY010000003.1:0-7183 GCA_040003735.1 Parafilimonas sp. | reverse complement strand
ATTACCAGTTATATGCGGGAAGGCTTTATCGTGAAATGAAACATTTTTCGCCGGGCATTTCTGAAAAGGCCTGGCAGCAACAGCAAACAACTTTTTTGCAGCAGCATGAATATTATACCAATGCTGCAAAAAATAAATTAACAGCATTAAAAAAAGTAAATTTAAAACAGGTAAAAAAAGGGTACAAAAAACACACTGCAACACATAGCGATTTTCAGCTTTCAGATATTTTATTAATGCTTTTGGGTGCTTTAATAGCTGGGTTTGCATTGAAGGGTTTTTTATTGCCCAGCAATTTTCTTGATGGTGGCGTTACCGGCATTTCGCTTTTAATTCACAGTGTATATCAATTAAATTTTCCTCTTGTATTTATCATAGTTAGCATTCCCCTTATTATACTTGCCATATACGTTGTAAATAAAAAGTTTGCAATCAAAACACTTATCTCCATTGTTTGTGTAAGCTTATGCACGCATTTTATTCCATACCCTGTAGTTACTACAGATAAACTGCTCATTTCTATTTTTGGTGGTTTTTTTTCGGGTATAGGAATAGGTTTAACGATACGTGCAGGCTCAGCTATGGATGGCATTGATGTACTTGCAGTATATACACTTAAACGCAGCAGCTTTACTATTAGTGAAATAATAATGGCCATTAATTCCATCATCTTCATTATCGCTGCTTCTCATTTTGGTGTAGAAACAGCGCTTTATTCTATGCTTACTTATTTTACCGCTACAAAAACGGTTGATTATGTTGTTGAAGGCATTGAAGCTTATACAGGCGTAACAATTATATCTGGCAATAGTGAACGTATCAAAGAAAAGCTCGTGAATGAAATGGGTAAAGGGGTAACTATATATAAAGGTGAACGCGGGTTTCTTCCTGGCAAATACGAAGTGCACACAGATGTTGATATTATATTTACAGTTATTACGAGGCTTGAATTGCGCAAGCTGAAAAATCTTGTTTATTCAGAAGACCCAAAAGCATTTGTGTTTGCTAATACAATTAAAGAAACTTCAGGCGGCATCTTAAAACAAAAATCAACTCATTAATATGTAATGAACGAAAGGCTATTGCAATTTATATGGCAATTCAGGTATTTCAACCAAACCTCTTTACAAACTGCAGATGGAAAAGAGCTGCAAATAATTTATCCCGGAATTTTAAATTACAATTCAGGACCAGATTTTTCTGAAGCTAAAATAAAAATCAATAATACAATTTGGGTTGGAAATATTGAACTCCATATTTATGCATCCGGCTGGAAAGAACACGGGCATTCATCAGATAAAAATTACGACAATATTATTTTGCATGTTGTTTGGATAAATGATGTTGAGATCTTCGATAACAACCATCAACCAATTACCACATTAGAGCTTCAATCGCTTGTTCCCAAAATTACATTGCAGCGTTTCGAACAATTAATGCAAACCGCAGATGAAATTCCGTGTGATTTTGCTTTGCCCGTTTTAAACGAAGTTGGTTGGTTAAGCTGGAAAGAAAGATTAATGGCAGAAAGACTTACCGAAAAATCAGCGCTGGTTTTACGATTGCTTGAACAGTGCAATAACAATTGGGAAGAAACTTTTTGGATAAGCCTTTGCCGAAGTTTTGGAATGAAAGTAAATGCTGATGTGTTTGAAGAAATTGCTAAAACGATTTCTGTAAACCTGCTTGCGAAACATAAAAATTCAATTCAGCAATTAGAGGCTTTATTATTAGGGCAATCAGGATTATTAAACGAAAATTTTGAAGATGATTATGCTGTTATGCTTAAAAAAGAATATGCATTTCTTTCAAAAAAATATGGCTTGAAATCATTGAACAAGCAACCAGATTTTTTAAGAATGCGTCCTTCAAATTTTCCAACATTACGCCTGGCGCAATTGGCAATGTTGATATATCAATCAAACCATTTGTTTTCAAAAATAAAATCAGTAAAAAATGCAAGCGAAATTTTTCAGTGGTTTGATGTTACTGCAAATGATTTCTGGAATTATCATTACACTTTAAAAGATGAAGCCGCTTATCAGCCCAAAACTTTAGGAAGAAGTTTTATTCAACATATAATCATTAATGCAATCGTTCCTGTTTTATTTGCTTATGGAATAAATAAAAACGAAGATGCATGGAAAGAAAAAGCATTGAACTTTTTGATAGAACTTTCGCCTGAACAAAATGCAATTACAAAAAACTGGAAAGCGCACCAGGTATCAAACAAAAATGCATTGGAAAGCCAGGCGCTTATCCATCTTAAAAATAATTATTGCAACAAAAAGAAATGCCTTGATTGTGCTGTTGGCGTAAAGTTGTTAAAATGAATAATCTTCGTTTAATAAACACCTAACCATTTATGTAACTCGCTTCAGAAATTTACCACCCAAAATCAACATTCAATGCAATATCAGGATGAATACTTTTTGCAACCGGGCATGTTAATGCGGCTCTTTCCAGAATTGTTTTTTGTTTTTCATCCAATTGAAGGTTCGATGGAAAATCAAAACGCACATCTATGCCGCCAACGCGTCTTGGGTCAGATTTCATATTTTTTTGAATGCTTATTTCTGTTCCGTCAAGCGAAATATTCATATCTCTTGCTTTAATACCCATAATAGTAAGCATGCAACTGCCTAAAGATGTTGCAAGCAAATCAGAAGGTGAAAATCTTTCTCCTTTTCCCTGGTTATCAACCGGCGCATCTGTTTCTATAACCGTTTTACTTTGCAAATGTTTTGCTTCTGTTCTTAACGCACCTTTATAAATTATTTCAGATGTCATTACACAATTTTTGTTATAAATTTACGATTATCAAATTACACATGCACAGGAAGATTTATTTGCTTATTCTCTGCTTTATAACGTTCAGTAATATTTTTGCCCAGCAACAATCTAAAACATTAAGCGAGAAAGATCAGAAGAAACAGGAACGTAAACAACATATTGCAGATCTTGCCAAACGCGAAGAAGAAGGTGCACTTATTTTTAATAAACAATTTTTGCTTGGGTTTAAATTAAATACTGACGGCTGGGCCGCCATGTATGAGCACGGTAAATACAAAACAATTACAACAACAAATACCTGGTTTTTAGAATTTGGGGAGCGAAAAAGCCATAAGGAAGAAAAAGTTTCAAGCGATCCTTTTGGTACTGGTTTCACTTTTGGAAACCCTTTTGTTTATGGCAAACAAAATAATTTTTACAATTTTAATATTGGTATTGGTCAGCAAAAACTTATTGGTGGCAAAGGCGAAAAAAATGGTGTTGCCGTTTCAGCAATTTATGGCGGTGGTTTTTCTGCCGGTTTATTAAAACCATATTATGTAACTGTTATAGTTGACCAAACAACAGGCGAAACCCGCGACGTAAAATATGAAGGTCCCAACGATACGCTTTTCCTGAATACCCCGGTTTCTGCAGTTGGTTTTTCAAAAGGAATTAGTGAAATCAAGTTTGTTCCCGGGCTTGTTGCGCATGCAGGCTTACGTTTCGATTATGGCCGTTACAACGAACTGCTCTCTGCATTAGAAGTTGGCATCAGCGCAGAATTCTATACCCAAAACATGCCTATTATGGTTGATGCGCCTGAAAAAAAGTTCTTCTACAATGCTTACATAGCCATTGAATTTGGTAGCAGAAAGTAAGTTAATTTTGCAATTGTTTTTTTTGTGACCAGCTTCGTATGATTACGCATCACGGTTGTGTCACTCACTTGTACTGCATATCTGTAATGAGCTGCAGTTTCAATGTTTCAGCGTTTAATTGTTTCAACAAATTGTTTCAATTATACATTTAAGTAAACTGTGAAACGCTGAAACCTTTTTGAAACAATGAAACTTTAAGAATGGAACAAGCTACTTGCATATCACAAAATGATCTTTCGCTTAAACCAAAAAAACCAAATTGGTTAAGAGTAAAATTGCCAATTGGTGAAAGCTATAAACACGTACGCAATCTTGTTGATACGCATAAATTACATACAATATGCGAAAGCGGCAATTGCCCAAATATGGGTGAATGCTGGGGTGCAGGTACTGCAACATTTATGATATTAGGTAATACTTGCACACGCAGTTGTGGCTTTTGCGCTGTTGCAACCGGCAGGCCCGAAGCTGTTGATTGGGATGAACCTCAGCGTGTGGCCGAAGCTATTTATTTAATGAAAGTAAAACATGCTGTTATTACCAGTGTAGACCGGGATGAATTAAAAGATGGTGGTTCAATTGTTTGGTATAATACCATTAAAGCAGTTAAAGCATTAAATCCTGATACAACATTAGAAACTTTAATCCCTGATTTTAAAGGCGATCATGAAAATATTGAGCGCGTAGTGGCAGCAGTGCCAGACATTATAAGCCACAATATGGAAACGGTTGAGCGTCTTACAAAGCAAGTGCGTATACAGGCAAAATATCGCCGCAGTTTAGAAGTACTCCGTTTTTTAAAAGAGAGCGGAGTGCGCACAAAAACCGGTATCATGCTTGGGCTTGGCGAAACCAAAGAAGAAATTATTCAAACCATGAATGATCTTGCTGCGGTAAATCTTGATGTGCTTACACTTGGCCAATATCTTCAGCCAACGGCAAAACATTTAAGCGTTCAGCGATTTGTACATCCTGATGAATTTGCAGCGCTTCGAGAAATTGGTTACTCGCTTGGTTTCGATTATGTTGAAAGCGGCCCATTAGTTCGTTCTTCTTATCACAGCGAAAAGCATGTTTTACAAGGTTATGGAAGAAAAGTTTGGCTAGGTGAGAAGAGCAATTAACAACTTCTTTTATTAACTAACTAAGCTTCTTTTTTAAAATCATTTACCTTATTTTTGCGCCCCGTTTGCGGATGTGGCGAAACTGGCAGACGCACTAGACTTAGGATCTAGCGCCGCAAGGCATGTAGGTTCGATTCCTATCATCCGCACTTAAAACTAAAGCCCCTGCATTCAGGGGTTTTTTTCAAACTCTGAAAAGAGAATATAAATAGAAAAGTATGGCAACAATTTCAAGAGAAAATATTGGGTTATTAAATGATAAACTTACTGTAAATCTTGGCAAGCAGGATTATCTTCCTTCATTCGAAAAAAGCCTGAAGAACTATGCAAAGAATGCAAACATTCCTGGTTTTAGAAAAGGAATGGTGCCTTCAGGATTAATAAAAAAGATGCACGGACAATCAGTTTTTACTGAAGAAGTTTTGCGTACAGTTGAAAAGGAATTGAATGAATATATGACAAAAGAAAAGCTTGACATTTTCGCTCAGCCTTTGCCATTTGAAAATGATTCCCGCCAGCTTGATGTGAACAAGCCTGAAGATTATGTATTTGCTTTTGAAATTGGATTAAAACCTGAGTTAGATATTGATCTTAATAATCTTTCTGGAACATTTTATAAAATAGAGGTTACTGATGAAGTAATTAATGATGAAGTGAATCGCATACGCACAAGGTTCGGTAAAATGACAGAGCCTGAAACTGTAAGCAATGAAGAAGATGTTTTAAATATAAAATTTACTGAAGCTGACGCAGAAGGCAATATTATTGAAGGCGGAATTGAAAAAGACAATTCATTGCTTTTAAAATATTTTAATGCTGAAACACAGCAGCAATTAATGGGTAAAAAGAAAGATGAATCTATCTTAATTCAATTAAATAAAGCATTTGAAGAAAAAGAGAGAGAATGGATTTTGGAAGATTTAGGTCTTGATAAATCAGTTGGTGAAAATGCAGATAAGTTTTTTAATCTTACACTTACAAAAATTGGATTTGTTGAAAAGACAGAATTAAACGAAGAATTTTTTAAATCTGTTTATCCGGATGCAAACATCTTAACTGAAGAAGAATTCCGTAATAAAGTTAAAGATGAAATTCAGGCTTATTATGATAAGCAAAGCAGCAGCCAGTTACAGGATCAATTGTATCATCGCCTTATTGACGATATCCAGGTTCCTTTTCCTGAAAAATTTTTAAAACGTTGGTTGGAAGAAGGTTCTGAAAAAGCAAAAACCCCTGAAGAAGCTGAAAAAGAATTACCAACATTTTTGAACCAGCTTAAATGGACTTTAATAAGCAGTAAACTTATTAATGATAATGAGATAACAGTTGACCAGGAAGAAATTAAAAATTTTGCACGTCAACAAATTGCCGGTTATATGCAGGGGCAAAATGTAAACGCAACTGATATGCCATGGCTTGATGAATATGCAAACCGCATGCTGCAGGATAAAAAATTTGTTGAAGAAACTTATATGCGCCTTCAAACTGAAAAACTTTTTAATTTCCTGGAGACTAAAACGGTAAAACAGGAAGAATCTATTTCTTTAAAAGATTTTGAAGAAAAACTGCATCATCATCACCATTAATTATATACAGGAGATTTTGCTGGTTTATGGTTTTGTATGTTTATTTCTTCATCGCAAAAACGATATTCGTTTTTATCGTTGCTTGAAATAATCACTAATCTTTTTTTACAATAAGTATCAATCCATTGATAATATAAATTAAAACCTGCAGTATCAAGATTTGTGCAAGGCTCATCTAACAAAATAAATGGAACATCAGAAAAAATCGCTTGTGCTAATTTTAATCTTTGCTTCATACCGCTGCTAAAAAAACGAATTTGTTTATCAGCCGCATTTAATAAACCTGCTTCCTCTAAAATATAATCAAAAGAAAAATTGTTTATGTATTTTTTGAAGTTGTAGTGAAAAGCTAAAAACTCTTTAGCAGTCATTTCTTCTATCAATTCAAAATAAGGCGCAGCAATAGAAATATAGGAATATACTTCATCGTGTTTAATAGATGAATTATTATATTTCCATTCGCAATCGCCTTCATTTAAAAGAAGTGATCCTGATAAAATTTGTAGTAATGTGCTTTTGCCGCTTCCGTTTGCGCCGGTTATTGCGTACTTTTTTTCAAATGAAAATGTATAATGCAGTTTTCTGAAAATCCATTCGCGGTTAAAACGTTTACCTGCATTGGTAAGTATGATCTGCATTATAAATTGTTGAGAAAAGATGGTTACAGAAAGTTATTCATCATCAACTTCTGTTTTAGTATATCTTTTAATAATGCCTCTTTCGCTTTCACGTATAAAGCTGATGATCTCATCACGTTCATCACTTGCAGGCATTTCTTCTTCAATATATTCAAGTGCTTTTGAAGTATTAAGCCCTTTGT
>JBDUBY010000115.1:0-7231 GCA_040003735.1 Parafilimonas sp. | reverse complement strand
TACTGGTTCAATTATTTTGAATGTTCAATATTCGGGAAATAAATTACTTGGAAAAACTGCTGCAAAGGCTGCTATAAAAGAATTGCTTTTATTCATAAAAATTTGTTTAACAGATAAAGCAATTATTCAAAAAGCTTACAATTCTTCTTTTACAGATGTTGAAGACGCTGTTCAATATTATTCTGCAGCAGCCGACAAATCAGTTGACTTTTTTGTAACCCGCAATACAAAAGATTATAAACATGCAGATGAACATCTTAAAATCATCACACCTGCTGAAGCAATTAAAATTTTAAGTTGAAATAATATTGTAAGAAATATTGTCTATAAACTGTCTACCATTTTCCCAAGCTCTTTCATTGCTTCTCCACTTTCGCCATATTCTACCACGCGGCCAACTTCTTTACCATTTTTCAATATAATAAATGTTGGCACATTTACAAGATGAAATGTTGTGTTGAGATTATCTAATGTTGTTTTGGAATGATCTACGCCGATTAATGTTATGCTGCTATCTGCATATCCTGCAGCATCTGTAAGGCGATAAAATTGCGGTAACAGGTTTTGTGTATCTGGGCACCATGTTCCGCCAAATATCAGCACGTGAAAATCATTTCCATGTTGTTTAAACGCTGCGACCGCGCTTGCATCAGGCTTGCCTAGTTTATAGTTTTCTTTGAACCATCTAAACGCTGTATCATTTTCCATATCTGAACGTGTTAGTAAGCCACGCAACACTTTCCGGTGTTTATCATCGTAACTGGTTTGATATGGATGAAATGGTGTTGCGGTTTTACTTACAGCATTTTGTGTTTTACATGCAACTAAGATGAACAAAATGATACAACTTGTAATTAAATTTTTCATGCTCCTAAATTAGCGCTCAGCTCTAAAAGAAAAGAACGGAATTTTGTTAAGGTTTCTGCTAACTGTATCTGCAGCTCAGCTTTCTTTTTATTATCTTTTAAAAATTGTTTGGCGCCTTCTATCGAATATTTTTGCTGACGTAACAGGTAATAAATAATGCGAAGATTTTTTACATCTTCAGGGCGAAAAAGCCGGTCACCTTTTTTGTTTTTGCGTGGTTTTAAAATATCAAATTCATTTTCCCAGAATCTTAATAAAGATGGTTTCATATTAAACCATTCTGCTACTTCACTTATAGCATAATATTGTTTTTGAAAAAGGATTTCGTCTTCAGGAACTTCAAGCAACGCAACATCGAGATTAATTTCTTTTAAAGATTTTCTGCCGCGCTTTACAGGTTCTTCTGCTTTTTTTGAAAGCGGTTTTATAAGCTGAACTTGTTTCTTTTCCGGTTTTTCCTCAACAATTGAAACAATTTCTATTTTAGTTTCAGGTTGCTTTTTTTTAGCTCTTATAACAGCAACTTTATTTCCGGATTCAATATTAAATAAATCTAATTGTTGCATAGAGTAAAGATAAAATATAATTCAAATCAACATTCTGATATAATACTAACAAATCATCTTGAAACTTGTTAGGTGACATTTTGTATAAATGCATCAAAACTCTTCACGCCAATCATTTTTGTTGTTAAATAGCCTTCTGCATATTGCACGCCAATACGTTTACCAAACATTAATGCCCGCGCTTTAATCACATCTAAAAAATCAGGATTGGAAATATACGTTTGTGGTTCGCTGTTATCTGTTGTGTTGAATTGTGTTGTGTAACAAAGTATCGATTTTATTTTCTGTTCATAAGAATCGGAAATATCAAATAGAAAATCAGGTTTTAAATAACGGTCTTGTATATAATGAAAAACATAATGCGGTCGCCATGATTCCTGTTCTTCATCATTATTATTTGTAGTGATTTTTCTTAAGCCTGAAAGAAACGCTGCGTCTGAAACAAGCCTGGAACTTCTACCATGATCAGGATGACGATCATCCGGCGCATTACACAAAATAATTTCAGGCTGATATTTTCTAATCACACTGATTATTTTGCGCACATTGGTTTCATCATTCTGAAAAAAGCCATCAGCCATTTCTAAATTTTCTCTTGCATGTACACCCATTATTTTTGCTGCGTTTGCAGCTTCTGTGTCTCTTGTTTCAGCGGTGCCACGAGTTCCTAATTCGCCACGTGTTAAATCAACAACTGCAACTTTTTTGCCTTGTGCAATAGAAGAAATTATTGTTCCGGAACAACCTAATTCAACATCATCAGGATGTACGCCAAATGCGAGTATATCAACTTTCATAATAAGTCAAAAGTAAAAATTCAAAAGTAAAAAATGGTAAACTTGTTAGCGTTGTAATAAATAAAGTAAGATTCAATTACAAGTAGCTTTGAGTTTGCTTAGCTTCTTCGTACGCCATACATTTTTTCAACATCCTGCACAATTATTTCCATATCATGATCGTCGCCATTGGGATCATAATTCTGCCGCAGGTTTGATCCAAAAACCAATGCAACTGTTTGCCAAAAACCTGCGTTAAATTTTCCTTTGTAATCTTCAATTATTTCATAACAGTTATTACCGGTTTGGCGATATATCAACTTCATCAAAACTTTTCCCTGGTAAACAGAAAGTTGCGTTAGTTTATCCGCAAATTGAGTTTTCAATTCTTTTTCACGCGACATAATAATTTCCTTTCGCTTTTTTTTATCTGTAACATTTACCAACTGCGCATTAATATCATTCATAACTTTTGAAGCAGCAGTTGCATAAGGATATGTTACATAAACTGCATTGCGCAAACGCGTCCATTCTGCATATCTTTTTCTGTAAGCGCCGGTAAGTCTGCCGCTTACATAAGCATCTTCAAGCCATGAACATGGAATGGTGTCACCATTTGATTCAATACAAGCCTGAACAATTACTGTATCATTTTCGCCAAGATTTTTTTGGCCTGCAAGGGGTGGTTTTATTTGTGCTGAAGAATGCAGTGCGCCACACATACACAAAACGTATATAATGTTTTTTAAAACGGGTGAAGAAAATTTGCGTGGCTGCATAAACGACTATAAAAATAATGCTATCGCTGCTACTTTATACGTAGCAAAAAAACAAAGTAACCTTAGAAAATGTTATTTTTTAGATGAAACAGTTGTTCTAAATCCTGTGCGAAGACGTTGTACAATACTGATGATAAAACCGCTTACCATTATTATAATGCCGAGCCAAAGTAAGTTGATATACGGAAACTGGTAAACCTTTAATGTGATTATACTCTGTATGCTTTTATCTTCTTTAATGCCCAGTTCAATTTTATTGTCTTCTGCACTCGCCAGGTTATTAAAACGAATTATAAGGCTTTGGGCAATTACGGTGTCGGGGATAACCCTGAGATTATTATTCTTTAAAGCTACTGCAGGCATTGCTTTATATTCCATCCCTTCTTTGCTAATGATTGTTAGGCTTATACCAAAACCTTTTTCGCCTGGCAATAACTTATTGTTTAATGAATCTGCATCTTTTACAACGCCATTCATTTTTATAATACCATTAGAATAGAAAGCCGAATCGCCTGGCTTCAAATTCACAGGCTTGTATTGGCTTGTATCATCGGCTTCGCCATTTTGCATGGCTGAGACATATACAAAAATGTCGCGGTTCCAGTAATGTTTTTTATCAGGGTTTGCAGAATTGCCTTCCTGGCCTTTGTTGTTTTTTATAACATCAGGATAAACACTAAACTTGTCTTTTCCATCTTTGCTTACAAACTGCAGTTCAAAATATTTTTTATGGTTTGATGTATTAAATGTGTCACGCGAATACGTAACATCGTATTTACCCATATCGGTTTTAATGCCTTTAAATAATGTTATGTTTTCAGCTGGATCATAATCTTTTGATTTTTGCAGCAAAGCAATTCCGGTTGTGTTTTCACTCAATACCTGTTTCCGGCTTGATGAAATAATAATTCCAATTAATGCAAGTGCAAAACCAACATGTGCAATTGATGGGCCGGCAGATTTCATTTTGCCTTTTAATCCAATCCATATATAAGCAATATTTGCAACCACACCATATACGGCGGCAAACATTGCAACATGAATTGCAACCATAAAGCCTGCGCCTTTTTCATCATAATTAATATTGCCTATTAAACTTATACATAAACTTATAACAAGCGCAATAATTGTTGGCGGTAATATCTTTTTAAAAAAAGCTTTTTTATCAGTGTTCTTATATTTTAAATATTGAGTTACAGCAGTGAGAACACCAATTATTATGGCAATGAAAATTTCTATTTGATTATAAGAAAAAAGCCGGTCTTCCGGTTCTGCTACGTTTGCACCAAAAATTTTATTGTAAACAGGGATAGATGTTTTTGCAGTAATAATTAATGAAGCCAAACACAATACCAGCGCGCCAATAAACATCCAGAACTCGCGGCTGTAGGTATTTTCTTCTTTCCGTATTGTAGGTATTTTTTTGCTGCGATAAAAATATAAGATCATCGCCGGAACAAAAAATATCAGCATAAAACAAACTAACTGAGGGGTCATATCCTGTTCTGTAAATGCGTGAACAGATGTATCGCCTAAAATTCCACTGCGCGTTAAAAAAGTAGAATATAAAACCAATGAAAAAGAAATAATATAAAAAAGATATGTGCTCTTTAGTGAATAGCCGCTGCTTTTATATACAAGGCTTGTATGCAGGCCTGCAATCATTACAATCCATGGAACAAGTGATGCATTTTCTACAGGATCCCATGCCCAATAACCGCCGAAGGTTAAGCTTTCATAAGCCCATGCTGCTCCCATCATTATGCCTGTGCCTAAAACTGCTCCTGAAAATGCAGCCCATGGAATAGCAGATTTTACCCATGAATGATCATTCTTCATTAAGCCTGCAATGGCGTAAGAAAACGGAACTATAGTTGAAGCAAATCCTAAGAACAAAATAGGCGGATGTATAACCATCCAGTAATTCTGCAGCAATGCATTTAAATCGTTGCCTTCAAAAATTTTTGGAAATTGCAAATAATCAGGATTATTAAAAAGTACCGGCGCATTCAATTCATTTCTTAATAATGCAAATGGATTACTGCCAACTTTTTCACCCCAAAAATAAATACCTAATAACATGGTTGAAATACAAACCTGCGCAAAACTTACAACGGTCATTACAGGCGCTTCCCATTTTTTGCTGCGCCAGATCAATATCCAGCCCAACACGCAATGCCACACATTCCAGAGCATAAAACTTCCTTCCTGGCCTTCCCAAAAACTGGCGAATAAATATTTTTTTTCTAAGCTGCGCGATGAATGGTTCCATGCATAATAATATTCATGGTAATGATGAGAAATGATATAATAGATTGTAATAAAAATGCCGAATACACAAACTGTTTCAATTGCAAATGCAACACGTGCAAGTTTTAACCAACTGCGTTGTTCTTCTAATAATTTATTGCGTGAAGATTTAAAAAAAGCGATGGTGGCAACCAGTGAAGCAACAAAAGAAAGCACCGCAAGAAAATGACCCATCTCACCCCAAAAAAGGTGTTCACCGTTATATTTCATCTATATGTATTCCTTTTTCAATTGCCAGATGAAATGCCTGTATTCTTTTTAGATAGGAATTAAACATTGCATTTCAATTATTAATATTGTACAGATGCGCTCACATTCTTTGCATTGGCATTCGCATCATCTTTATATTTCGAAGGGCATTTTAGTAAGATATCTTTACATTCAAAAACACCATTTTCAACTTTACCTTTTAATACAAGCCTTTCACTTTTCTCCATATCAGTTGGCTTTGAATTGCGATATACAACCTTGATGCTGTTGCCTAAAGTATCCAGCGCAGTAAAGGTTAAATAATTTGGATTTTTAACCGGGTCATAATTCATCGGCTGGTTTTTATCCATCTTGGCTATAAGGTTTACAAATCTTCCTGGCTTTTGTTTGGCAGAAGCTATGGTTTCATATGTTGTAACGTCACCCATAAAACTAATCAGCGTAGCAATTGCAACTGCAATTAGTACCAGTGCCACTATGTGAGTTTTTTTCATGCTTAAAATTTCGCTTGCAAAATTAACTTAAAACAACATGCAATAGTTTGTAAGATTTTGCAAAGGATTTTTAAAATTTCATGCTGCAATTAAAATAAATTTGATTAAAAGCTTTATCGCATTATACTTTTGCACCAGTTCTTTAAATCACTTATCAAGAAAGGCAGAGGGATTGGCCCGATGAAGCCTTGGCAACCATTCCGAATTATTTCGGAAAAAGGTGCCAACTCCAGCCCAAGTAATATTGGGAGAGATAAGTCAGATATATGCTTTAAAATATTTCATCATATTCAAAGCTCTTCTGATTTATCGGGAGAGCTTTTTGGTTTTAACTATCCTGTAAGTTTTTTTGATGAGTGTTTACAGTTTCATTTTGCGACATCAATAAATATTTATGTTGCCTGATGCAACTTAACAATCAATTAAAAAAAATTTTAGAAATGAAATCAAATCTCGATTACTTTTGCAAAGCATTTTCCTCATTCAATATGAACAAACAGCAAAATATTAATACAATCCAGGCAAACACAATTATGTGTGCTTGTTGTAGCATTTGCTGTTGTATGGCGTAAGCCATAATTATATAATCCCCCTCACCGGGCTTCGCCCGTTTTTATTCAAACATTTTCACAACAAAAAAAGCAAAAGCTTAAGCTTATGCTGATTCAAAATCTTCTTTTACAAACAAAAACTTTATTATGAGCACTCATCGTTTTGAAACGCTGCAATTGCACGCCGGTCAGCAAATTGATCCTACTACAAAATCACGCGCTGTTCCTATTTATCAAACTACATCTTTCCAATTCGACAATTCCGAACATGCAGCTAATCTTTTTGGCTTAAAGCAATTCGGCAATATTTATACACGCATCATGAACCCAACTACTGATGTGTTTGAACAACGTATCGCAGCATTAGAAGGCGGTGTTGCCGCGCTGGCAACAAGCTCAGGGCAAGCAGCACAATTTCTCGCACTCACAAATATTTTACAAGCCGGAGATAATTTTATCACAAGTGCTTTTTTATATGGAGGCACATACAATCAATTCAAAGTTTCGCTTAAAAGATTTGGAATTGAAGCACGTTTTGCAAATGGCGATGATGTTGAATCATTTGTTCCGCACATTGATAAAAATACAAAGGCTATTTATCTTGAAACAATTGGTAATCCTAAATTAAGTATTCCTGATTTTGAAAAATTTGCAGCACTTGCAAAAGAATATGATTTG
>JBDUBY010000323.1:0-2177 GCA_040003735.1 Parafilimonas sp. | reverse complement strand
TATCCATTACTGCGCCGAAAAATTTTGTTGTTTATGCAACAGGTGATTTATTAAATCCTGATGATGTATTGCAACCCGCGATAGCACAGCGTTTGAAGGCTTCATATAAATCAGACAGCGTAATGCATATTGCAACGCTTGATGAAATGGAACAGGGAAAAATCACGCAACAAAATGATTGGAATACGTGGAAGTTTAAAGCAGAGAATATTACTGATGTATGTTATGCTGTGAGCAATCATTACGTATGGGATGCAGGCAGCACAATTGTTGATGCAAAAGCAAATCGCCGTGCAAGTATGCAAGCTGCATACGACGATAGTTCAGAAGATTTTCATCATGCAGTTGAGTTTGGTAAGAATGCATTAAAATTTTTCTCCACCCAATATCCCGGCGTTCCATATCCGTTTGTAAAGATGACTGCATTCCAGGGATTTGCTGATATGGAATATCCAATGATGGTGAATGATGCGCATGTAAAAAGCATGGCCTTTGCGCAGATGTTGCAAGACCATGAAATGGCACACACATATTTTCCTTTTTATATGGGCATTAATGAAACACGTTATGCTTACATGGATGAAGGATGGGCTACCACATTAGAATATTTAATTGGTATTGATGAAGTTGGAAAAGCAACTGCTGATTCAGTGTATAAAATGTTTCGTATAAGAAGATATATTAACGACGCTTCAACTGAAGAAGATCAGCCAATTATTACAATGTCAACGCAGGTAAGCGGCGCAGGTTACGGAAATAATTCTTATGGAAAAGCATCTTTATCTTATCTCGCATTAAAAGATTTATTGGGCGATGATTTATTTAAAACTGCATTGCATCATTACATGAACAACTGGAATGGCAAACATCCAATTCCATGGGATTATTTTTATTCTATAAATACAGGCTCAAAACAAAATTTAAACTGGTTTTGGAACAACTGGTTTTTCAGCAATAATTATATTGATTTGAAAGTAAAAAGCGCACAATCAAAAAATAATAAAACAACAGTAACTATTGAAAATATTGGTGGCTTTGCCATTCCGTTTGATGTTGTATTAATTTCAAAAGATGGTAAAGAAACAAGACAACATTTTACACCGTCAGTTTGGAGTAAAAATGAAAAAATAATTTCTGTTACTTTTGATAATAACGAAGCGGCTGATTCACTAAAACTTGATGGGGGAATTTTTATGGATGCAACGCCTGATGATAATATTTTTAAACTATGAGTTAATCATTAACAGGTTTCACTTCTATCAGCAAAGATTCTTTAAACTCAATTTTTAATTTGGGTTGATTGCCGCTTACAGTTCCAAGATTTTTATTGTTTACATAATCAACAACGGAGTATTTTTTATTTGCATCCAAACCTCTTAATTCCACTTCACTGTTGAAATCCGGATTGTAAAATGCATAATACATTGTATCGCCTTTTTGTATGCAATGTGTTTCAGGATAATCATAACCAAGGTCATACAAATCACCGCGATAAACACCTTCGCTCAGCATCTTTTCATTATAAATATTTAACCAATGCTTAAAGAGTTTTTCTTTATCAGGCGTGAGTAAATTTTCGTCTTTGCTTTTTACACCGGTTGCGGGATAAACAAATTTTGTTCCCGGCACAGCGCCAATTCCAACCTGCGATGCAAAATCTTTTTTTGTATCAGTCAACTCAACATGGTCGCCAAAGTAAGCAGTGTGTGGCATTAATGCTTTATATACTTTATTTTTCAATCTTACCTGCCAGCTACTTTCCGGGTCACTTGCTACAAACTGATTCGTGTAAGGCATGTGATAAAAATTCATCACATCACCGCAGGGGCAAAATTCAACAACTGCATCAGGCTTTATGCTTTTCGCTGTTTCAAAAATTGCTTTAAACAACAAGGGCATTTTTTCAAAACTTTGTTCAGGATAATCAAGATTTTCTGCGCCATAATCCGGCGCACAAGCATTCATAAATTGACCATCTAATTTCAACGCATCAAAACCCCAATCCTGCATAAAAAGCTTCACCATATTTTTTGTTTCTTCAATCACCGTTTTATCTGTTGGCGACATATAAAATGCATTCCACCAACTTATAAATTGCGGCGCTCCATTTTTTTGTTGAAGCAAAATATTTGGATGTTCTTTCAACACTTTACTGTCGGGGTCAGCAGCCATTGGCG
>JBDUBY010000037.1:0-2179 GCA_040003735.1 Parafilimonas sp. | reverse complement strand
TACCGCGATTGTGATTTAGTTTCGCAGCCTTAATGGTTACTACATGTCAATGCATCCACGCAGAAAAATTAGTTTCTTTCTTTTAATTGTTATTGGTGTTGTGCTTGGCATTGCCATAAAAAATGTTGAAGTTGGTTTGGTAATCGGTTTGTTTATTGGTTTGCTTGCAGGAAGTTTAGGCAGCAGATCAAAAGATTAAAATTACCAATCAAAAATTGTTACTTTCTCATTAAGCATCAAATTGCTTATTTTCACTTTTCCAAAATTTATTGCATGCGCCATCCGCTTTTTCGTACAAAAAATATAGATAAAATTTTACGTGATGCCGCAACAATGGCTGAAGATCCGCATGCGGGTGCAGGCCTTAAGCGCGTACTTACAATGCGTGATCTTACTTTTTTTGGTATCGCTGCCATTATTGGTGCAGGCAGTTTTAGCAGTTTAGGACAAGCTTGCTACAACGGCGGACCTGGTGTTGTTATACTCTTTATCATTTGTGCTATTGCATGTGGTTTTACTGCGCTTTGCTATTCTGAATTTGCAAGCCGCATACCTGTTGCAGGCAGCGCTTATACTTATGCATACGCATCGTTCGGTGAATTGTTTGCATGGATAATTGGCTGGGCGCTCATTATGGAATATTCCATCGGAAATATTTACGTTGCATTTTCATGGAGTGATTATTTTACTTTATTCATGAGCCGCATCGGCATACATATTCCCGATTATTTAACCTGCAGTTATATGGAAGCACATGGCGCAGTTATCGAAAATGCGAATGCAGCTATATCAACACTTACAACTTCCACACAGGAACTAATTAATGCATGGAACCATGCGCCAATGATTGCCGGGTTACGAATTATTTTTGATATGCCTGCGCTTATTATCTGCATGCTTATAACAACACTCGTTTATGTTGGCGTAAAAGAATCTAGAAACTTCAGCAACATTATGGTGATCTTAAAACTATGCATCATTGTGCTTGTAATTGCAGTGGGTGCATATTATGTAAATCCAGAAAACTGGACGCCCCTTAACCCTGCTGGTGTAAGATCATTTATGCCGAATGGTTTTAGTGGCGTGATGCGTGCAGTAAGCGGTGTATTCTTTGCATACATTGGTTTTGATGCGATAAGTGTTATGGCTGAAGAAAGTAAAAATCCGCAGCGCGATTTGCCACGCAGCATGATTCTTTCTTTAGTGATTTGTACGATAGTTTACATCCTGCTCACACTTGTTTTAACAGGTGTTGTGAGCTATGAAAAATTTAATAATGTTGGCGATCCGCTGGCAAAGATTTTCCAGGATACTAATGTTGGATGGATGCAATTTTTAGTTTCGATGGCAGCAGTAATTGCCATGACGAGTGTGTTGCTTGTTTTTCAAATGGGACAGCCAAGAATATGGATGAGCATGAGCCGCGATGGTTTGTTGCCACCTCGCTTTGAAAAAATTCATCCTAAATATCACACACCTTCTTTTGCTACTATTATTACCGGTTTGGTTGTTGGCATTCCTTTATTATTTACTGATAAAGTTTTTGTACTTGATTTTACAAGCATCGCAACCTTGTTTGCATTTGTGTTGGTTTGCGGCGGCGTATTACTTATCCCGCGTAAAGAAAAAATAGCGGGCAGGTTTTCTATTCCTTACATCAATGGAAAAATTATTTTTCCTGCTATTATTGCAGCGGCGCTTATTATACTTCAACTATTCAATAAAGATTATATAAGCAGCTTATTCCGCATAACAGAAGAGAATGCTTCATTAAACGTTTCCACTATTATTTTCTGGATTATTATGATTGTTATTTCAATAGCTTCTTTATTTAAAAACTGGTCACTTATTCCCCTGCTTGGTTTATCAAGTTGCCTGTATTTATTAACAGGAATGACGGGTGCAAACTGGGCCTGGTTTGGTTCGTGGCTTGCATTAGGATTGGTTGTTTATTTTTCGTATGGATACAGGAAAAGTAAACTGAGCGTTTAACCAGAACACACTACTTTAATTAATACATTCCGCAATTTTTTGTTGTAAGATCGTTCTAAAAAATCTTGCAAAAGTTGTTCCATGCAGCTAAAAATTCCGTTTAATAAGCCGTATTTACCATTTAGTAATTCCTTTTTATCGCATACAATAACAACAATAGTTTCGTAAATTATAAACCAAACAACTA
>JBDUBY010000106.1:0-2180 GCA_040003735.1 Parafilimonas sp. | reverse complement strand
GCGAAAATTTCCGGTGTTGCAACTTATCACAGAAGTATCCGTGAACTGCATGAATACGGATACATTAAGTATGAGCCTTCATATAATCATTTCTTAGGAAGCCTAATTCACATACACAATACTCTTGTGATGAAAAATTTTCAAAATAAAAGAAGTTAAAAAAATATATTGAATGCAATTTATTCCGGCGCTTAATACTTTTATTGAAGCTGTGGCTAAAGATAGTCGAATAGCTATGCCGCATCTTTGCATTTATATAGCGCTATTTCAATGTTGGAATAAAAACAATTTTCAAAATCCTGTTACAATAAGACGTATTGAAATTATGCGATTGTCTAAGGTTAATGCAAAAACAACTTATCATAAGTGTATAAAAGAGTTACAGAAGGCCGGATATATTCGATATGAACCATCATATAAACCGGAAGGAAGCTTAGTTTATATTGTAAATTTTTAATCAGGTTTTAAAAAATAGAGCATCGTATTTTTCATGTTGGACCTCGGCAATCCTGATAAAATTCCTAATAAAATTTAGAACAAAACTTTTTACAAAAGCTAAAAATTTATATTTTTGTAATGAATTGTATTAGTTGGTTCTTTACTTTATAAAGGGTGAAAATTCGGTTACCCAAAAATATTGCGAGTTTTAAAATATTAGTGAACAAAGGATTGTGATTTAAGTTAGGTTCCCGCCAGCTCCACACTTACAAGTGTCAAATAGTATCAAAAGCCCGCAAAATCAATGTTTGTGGGCTTTTTGCTTTCTCACCTTATCAAAAAGTATCAAATAATCTCAATTCTTAGATGCTAAATTCACTGAAATCCTTATCTACATATTTGGCATAATAATATGACTGGTAAATTTCATCGGTTGAAAGCCCTTTTCCCAAAAACTTCTTCCCATGTGCCTTGCGTTTTAAAACCTTTCGCTTTCAAGTTTAGCTTTCCATTGTTCATATAGTTCGTTATACAATAAAGTTTGCGATGGTGGGACTACCTGTAATTCTTCGCTGCGTGTAAATGCATTCTGTGGGTTTTTAAAATAACAAATGCCAATACCTGCGCCCAATGCAGCACCAACGCTTCCATCACAATTATATAATTCAACCGGAACGTTTGTTGCGTTTACGAATGATTCACAAAAAATATTACTTAAAAACATGTTTGCTTTTCCTGCGCGAATAATTGAAGGTTGCATTCCGTTGCTGCGCATAATATCTAAACCATAACGAAAAGCAAATGCAATTCCTTCCTGTGCAGCACGAATAGTATGCGCGTTCGTATGTTTGTTTAAATCGATGTTGTGTATATGTGCGCCAACAATTTTATTGTTCAACATGCGCTTTGCGCCATTACCAAAAGGAAGTATTGATAAACATCACTGCCCAGCTTAATTGATGAAGCTATTTCATTCATTTTTGGGTAAGAAATATCACCAATTAAATTTTTTATCCAGCGATTTAAAATTCCTGTTCCATTGATGTATAGCCAACATCAATGCCTAATAATAACATGTTATTGTATTAAAAAAAATATGGACTGCTGCAAAAACAACAGCCCATATCTAAATAATACAGCATTAAATATAACGGTTAACAATGTTTTCAAGATATTCCTGCCTACCACTTTTCATTGAAGGTTCACCTGCTTCCGCCGCGTAATTGCGTAAATCTTCTAATGAAAGTTTACCTTCTTCAAATGCTTTGCCTTTTCCGTTATCATACGATGCATAACGATCTTTGCGGAATTGTTTATAATCAGATTTATTCAAAATTTTATCAGCAATTATAAACGCTCTTGCAAACGTATCCATACCGCCAATGTGTGCATAAAATAAATCTGCGGCATCTGTTGATGAACGACGGATTTTTGCATCGAAATTAATGCCACCACCTTGCAATCCGCCGGCTTCTAACAACACGAGCATTGCTTCTGTAAGTTCATTAATATTGTTTGGAAACTGATCTGTGTCCCAGCCATTTTGATAATCGCCGCGATTTGCATCTAATGAACCTAACACACCTGCATCAGCTGCAACCTGTAACTCGTGTTGAAATGTGTGACCTGCAAGTGTTGCATGATTTACTTCAATATTAATTTTAAAATCATTCAATAAATCATAAGTACGCAAAAAACCTATCACCGTTTCGCAATCATAATCGTATTGATGCTTTGTTGGT
>JBDUBY010000144.1:0-2188 GCA_040003735.1 Parafilimonas sp. | reverse complement strand
AAACCAACGTTTCAGTTTCACCAAAAATTATTACAACGTTCGAAACAAGATTGTTGAACAATCCCATAACAGATCAATTGCGGTTTACAGTAAATGTAAAAGATCAAAAAAATGTGCAGATAATAATTGTTGATGCTGCAGGCAGGGCAATTATAACTGATAAAAAAATACTATCAGCTGGCACAAATATTTTTTCTTATGATGCTAAATCCTGGATGCAAGGTTTGTATATGATTCGCATTGTAATCGCCGATGGTTCTTCCTCTTTATTAAAAGCAGTAAAATAAAAATTTATTCTTTAGGGTTGATAGCCTTTCGACGTTATCAACCCATTTATGCATACATATATTTCTAAAATCATTTACAATAAAATCAATCAAATGAAAACAAAACATCTACTTCTTTATCAAGGCAATTAGATAGATGGGCTTATGAGATAATGTAATTTTAGACTTCTCAAGACCAGGCAAACCAACGGATAATCCATACATTGAATCGTTTAATTGGAAGCTTCAGATATGAATGTTTAAATGTTAACTGGTTCCTGTCAATGAATGATGCTGTTGAAAAGATAAATGAATGGAAACATGAGTACAATTACTTTCGACCTCATAATTCACTGGACGATTTAACACCAAATGAGGTAGTTAAAATGTATAGTTCTTAATACCCGATTTTCTAATAATCAGTGGTAGCAAAAGTGGGAAGAGCTCAAATTAAACCGTTCCTGGATAAAAAGACGGAGGAGAACTATTGTTGAATCACCCATTAACTTGTCACTTCCAAAATTTGGTTTTTAAGAAAATTTCACAACGGCGATTACTGCACTTTACCACGTGTAATAGAATTGATGCAGGTTGATTATGATAAACTTTTTACAGTGTTTAAAACGGAACCTGAAATTGAAGCCTATTTTTATTGACAGGTAATGACGCAAAAGAACTTGAATAAATTGAAGACGCAAAGATTTATTCCAGCAGAGTTAAAGGTAAACTTGAATTTGCTGATAGCTTAATAAAGGCTGACAATTAGCGTTCTAAATTTGTCTCTAAATTGTAAGCTGGAGTTATTTCAATAGCAATCTACTTATATAATTTTTTCAACGAAGAAACAGTTAATTTGATGCGAGTTATTATAAATCATTCTTAATTGTCTAATCCTTTTTTAAACCAAGTTTTTCCAATAAAACATCTTTTCTTGCCTTTGAAACAATGAGTTTTTCACCTGTGTTCATAACAACATAACCACCGTCTGTTCGGCTGTAATGCGTAACAGCATTAAGATTTACAATAGTAGAATGGTGGATGCGTATAAAAAATTCAGGAGGAAGCATTTCCTGTATATCGCCCAATGTTCTTGAAATAAGCATAGTACGTTTATCTTTTAAAACAACTTTTGTATAAGCGCCTTCGGCACTGCAGTATAAAATAGATTGCACCGGCGTGAATTCATATCCATCACGATTGGGTAAAGCAATTTTTTGCTCCTGCGATGGTTGTCTGATGTTATGCAGTAAATTTTCAATGTTTGTTGTGCCGGCAGATGAAAGAATCTTTTCTTCCGCTTTTCGGATTGCAGTTTTTAAATCGCCTGCATCAATTGGTTTTAATAAATAATCTACCGCACTTATGCGAAATGCTTTTGCTGCAAATTTATCATAAGCTGTAGTAAAGATGATGCAGAAATCAATCTTGTCAACCAATTCAAGCATTTCAAAACCATTCATCCAGGGCATTTCCACATCAAGGAAAATAAGCTGTGGCTTTAATTTTTTTATTGCAAGAATGCCTTCTTTGGCAGAGTTGCATTTAGCAAGTACTTCTACATTGCTAAGATACTTTTGCAAATCTGCATACAAGGCTTCAACACAATGCTGCTCATCATCTATAATTATTGCAGTAATCATTTTATGTATGTATAGTTAATGCTAAATGTGCAGCATTTTCTTGTTCATATTTCACCTTCTAAATGTAGAAATTACTTTTACCATTTCATCATGCTTTCTGACAATTTGCTTGTTTAACCTGATAACTCATATTATTAACTTAATAACATCAATTACCAGACATGATGTGATAACTGCCAATTCATATTTTATTTACCCTGATTAAATTGTTAGCTTAACGTTTATTGATTTCTAAATCATGAAAAAAAGATCATTCCTGATACTGCTGATATTAATTGCTGC
>JBDUBY010000462.1:0-7276 GCA_040003735.1 Parafilimonas sp. | reverse complement strand
CACTTAATTGCGCTTTTGCCTGCCATAATAAACTTGCAACATCATATTGCAAAGCGCCTTTCATTCCACCCTGAAAATCTATAAAATAAACTTCACCGGTATTAATAATTATGTTTCGGCTTTGAAAATCGCGAAACATAAAATATTTATATTCTGTTTGTGTAAGATAAGTTGCCAATGCTTCAAAATCATCTAACATCGCTTGCTTATCATAAGGCAATTGCAATGTATCTAAAAAGTAATATTTGAAATATAACAAATCGCTTAAAATTGCCTGGCGTCCAAATTCTTTTGCAGTTAAACAAACATCATAATCCAATCCTTCATCGCCTAAAATCTGCAGATTCGACAATTGAAAAAGGCTTTTTTTATACAACTCAAAAACATGATCGGTAAATTTTTCTTTTTCAAGAATGTCCAGCAAACAAACAGTTCCTAAATCTTGTTGTATATAAATAGTTGTTTCATCATTCACAGATAAAATTTCCGGAACCGGCAATTGTTTTTGTTTGAAATGATTACTAAAATTTATGAAAGTTTTATTCTCTTTTATATTGAGATTATATGTTGCAATAAAAGTTTCATCATTATAAAAAACACGAAAATAAATCCGGTCACTTCCGCTACGGGGCAATTGTTCAATTCTATCAGGTTTTTCCTTTTTGTAAGAAATAAAAAGCGCCTGTATTTTATCAATAATCATATTCATCAATGCAATCTTAACTAAGGCGATAAATGTACTCGTAAAATTCTTTCGCAAAGAATTTTAATGAAGTTGAAAATAATTTTAAGATTCTATTATTTTTTTGGTGATTTTTCCAGCACAGGCCTTGGATCGAATATTACTTTAAATAATTTTATTTTATTGTCTTCTACCGTGTACCATCCGCAACTGAAAATTTTAAGTCCGGACATAGTAATATCATAAAACAAACAAACATCATTGTTATCCGAAAATATCTTTTGAATATCATATTTCAATTTCATTTTTTCCATATCGGCGATATACACATCAGCACCTTCTCTTGTTCCAAGAACACCGATAAATTTCATATCATCAGCCAGGCAATTTCTTGCAGTTTTAAAATCATCTTTATTAAGTGCATCTATAAAAGTTATAACAGTTTCGGTTGCATTATTTGTTTTTAAATTGTTTGCCATTTTTATTTTAAAAATACTTACAAATTATTATGCCAGATATGCTGCGCATGAATTCATTATAAATAAAATTCAATACGCTTAATTTTGCTGTATGAATTTTTTGTACAAACATTTATTGCCTGTAGATTTTAATGCTAATTCAAGAGTTTGGATTTACCAGGCAAGCCGTTTATTCACAATAAGCGAAGCATTACAAATTGAAGATTTGCTGAATGATTTAGTGAAGAATTGGAAAGCGCATGGAGCACCGGTAAAAGGCTATTCAAATTTATTTTTTGGCCAGTTTATTATTTTAATGGCTGATGAAGAAGCAACTGGTGTTAGCGGATGCAGTATTGATAGTTCGGTTCGAATTATTCAGCAAATAGAAAAACAGTTTGGTGTTGAAATGTTTAACTGGCAAAATCTTGCTTTCATTATAAAAGATCAAGTGCAGATCATTCCGCGGCAGCAATTCAGTTATGCAGTAGAAAATAATTTTGTAACAGAACAAACCTTATTTTTTAATAATGTTGTAACAACAAAAAAAGAGTTAGAAGACATTTGGATAATTCCAGTAAGCGAAAGCTGGCTGAAAACAAAAATTAAAACGGTTGCTTGATAATTCTTTTGCCAATTATATACAGTAATTCCCGTACAGAGCAAACAAAGAGATTTTAAAAAACGAATATAGTTTTAGTATAAAAAATAAAACTCTGTGCGATAAATCTTATTAGCGGAAGTAGCTCATCTGGTAGAGCATCAGTTTCCCAAACTGAAGGCAGCGGGTTCAAGTCCCGTCTTCCGCTCAACAACCTTAACCTTCTGTTGCTGCCAATCTGTCTCAATTCAATATCTTTGCAAATCAATTTTTAAAAATGTTGGATTTAGTAAGTGAGAAAGTGCATGATGAAATAAGGCAGGGCGAAGCATTTCAGCCTTTCACAAATGATGTAAATCAATACAACAAAAAATTCTACATAGAAAGTTATGGTTGCCAGATGAACTTCAGCGACAGCGAAATTGTTGCTTCCATTTTACAGAATGAAGGTTTCGGTGCAACAAGGAATTTTGAAGAAGCAGACCTGGTTTTATTAAATACATGTTCTATTCGTGAGAAAGCTGAGCAAACAGTGCGCAAACGCTTAACTGAATTCAAAAAAATAAAACAGGCCAAACCGGGAATGCTGGTTGGTGTGCTTGGTTGTATGGCCGAAAGATTAAAGTCAAAATTTTTAGAAGAAGAAAAACTGGTTGATCTTGTTGTTGGCCCCGATGCTTACAGAACATTACCAATATTAATTGAAGAAGCAGAAACGGGGCAAAAATCTGTAAATGTTTTATTAAGCCGCGACGAAACCTATGCTGATATTTCACCGGTGCGATTGGATAGCAACGGCGTTACAGCATTCGTTTCTATCATGCGTGGCTGTAACAATATGTGCAGCTTTTGCGTGGTTCCATTTACGCGCGGAAGAGAGCGCAGCCGCGATGCACATTCAATTATTAATGAAGCAAAACAATTGTTTGAACAAGGTTTCAAAGAAGTAACACTGCTTGGTCAAAATGTTGACAGTTATTATTGGGTTAATGAAGCTAATGATGAGATTGTAACATTTGGAAAGCTGCTTGAAAAAGTTGCTTTGATTGATGCATCATTAAGAGTTCGTTTCAGCACATCACATCCAAAAGATATTACAGACGAAGTGTTGTTTACAATAGCCAAATACGAAAACATTTGCAACTATATTCACCTGCCTGTGCAAAGTGGCAGCACAAGAATTTTGCAATTAATGAACCGCACTTATACACGTGAATGGTATAAAGCAAAAGTGAATCGGATAAAAGAAATTATTCCTGGTTGCGGCATAAGTTCAGACATCATTGCAGGCTTTTGTACTGAAACTGAGGAAGATCATGCAGATACGCTCGATGTAATGCAAACCAGTGGTTATGATATGAGCTATATGTTTTTTTATAGTGAAAGGCCGGGAACGCTTGCAGCACGACGTTATAAAGATGATATTCCCGAAGAAACTAAAAGAAGAAGATTGAAAGAAATAGTAGCCTTGCAGGGAAAGCTTTCATATCAAAGTAATAAAAACGATGTTGGCAAAACATTTAAGATTTTAATTGAAGGCGACAGTAAAAAAAATAATGCAGAATGGAAAGGCAGAAGTTCACAAAACAAAATGATCGTTTTTCCAAAAGAAAACTATAATTATAAAAAAGGCGATTATGCTTTTGTAAAAATTACTGATTTTACACAGGCAACATTAATTGGTGAAATGACAGAGAATGATTGATTTAATTCAAAATAATATTAACGCAATCGCTGCTGTTTGCAAACAGCATCATGTAAAAGAATTGTTTTTATTTGGAAGTGCAGCCAGGAGAAATGATTTTACAGATAATAGCGATATTGATATTCTTGTAAATTTTGAACATCTTCCTCTTGATACAAATGAGCAGGTTTCTTATATTGTTGAAAACAGAGATATGTTGCAGGAACGATTGAAAGAAATATTTAAAAGAGAAATTGATTTGATTGAAGAGAATAAAATTTCTAATAAATATTTAAGATACTTTATAAATAAAGATAAAAAGTTATTGTATGAAGTATCGTAATATATCTGTTTGGTTAGAAGATATATTAAAAGCAATTGAAGAAATAGAAAACTTTACCGCTGAAACACAATCATATCATCAATTTGTAAAAAATAGAATTGTAGTTCTTGCTACAGAAAGAAATTTTGAAATAATTACCGAAGCTTTAAAGAATACACTTCATTTAAATTCTCAATTATTAATCAGTAACTCAAAAAAAATTATAGGCTTAAGAAATATTATTAATCATGTTTATTATGAAGTAGAATACGATCGTATATGGCTGATTATTACAAAAGATTTGCCTGTACTAAAATCAGAAGTAAAAAAAATACTGGAAGAATACGAAAGTAAGTTAGACTTAAACGAATTATAAAGATGGCAGAGATACAAGCAATAAAAAACAGGTTTGGAATAATTGGAAATTCACCGGCGCTCAATTATGCAATACAGGTTGCAATGCAGGTTTCAGGAACAGATTTAAGCGTTTTAATTGTGGGCGAAAGTGGTGCTGGTAAAGAATCATTCTCACAAATTATACATGCATTATCATCAAGAAAACACAATGCATTTATTGCCGTGAATTGCGGCGCAATTCCGGAAGGCACAATAGATTCAGAATTATTCGGTCATGAAAAAGGTTCTTTCACCGGTGCTGTTGATTTTCGTAAAGGTTATTTTGAAACCGTAAGCGGCGGCACTATTTTCTTAGATGAAATTGGTGAAATGCCACTCGGCACACAAGCACGTTTATTACGTGTTTTAGAAACCGGAGAATTCATTCGCGTAGGTTCATCCAAAGTACAAAAAACAGATGTGCGTGTTATCGCTGCTACAAACAGGGATCTTTATGAATCAACACAAAACGGCAAGTTTCGCCAGGATCTTTATTATCGTTTAAGCACGGTGCCTATCCGCGTTCCATCATTAAGAGATAGAAAAGAAGATATTAATTTATTGTTCAGAAAATTTGTAATTGATTTTGCAGAACGCTATAAAACAACTCCGGTACAATTAGAAGATGAGGCGAAAAACATGTTAATTAACTATGCATGGCCCGGGAATGTGCGTGAACTAAAGAATATTGCAGAGCAATTATCAGTGTTAAGTACCAATCAAATGATAACAGGCGCAGACCTGCAAAAGTTTTTACCGGAGAAAAATGTAAATCGTTTGCCGGTACTTGCTTCACATCAATCAAATGGAGAATTTAATAACGAACGTGAAATTTTGTACAAGCTTTTTTTTGATATGAAAAAAGATGTAACAGAATTAAAAAAAATGTTTCTTGAAATTTTAAAAAATCCTTCTATTGCGGCAAACGCTGCAAATTTTACTGCAGAATCTTTACAAAGAGATTATGCTTTAAACGGAAATGATTATAATGCACCTGTTTTATCAAATGCAACTCAAAGTTCATCTTCACCTGTAAATGCGCAACAAAATAATCAGCCGGTTATTTTGCCGCATAAAGATGAAATTCAGGAGCACGAAGAAGTAGAAGAATCATTGAATATAATGGAAAAAGAAAGAGAGTTAATTATAAAAGCGCTTAAAAGACATCGTGGCAAAAGAAAAGATGCAGCATTGGATTTAGGAATAAGTGAAAGAACATTATACAGAAAGCTGAAAGAATATGATATTAATGAATAAGCGGTCAACGCATAATAGTCAACGGTTAACTGTTATCCTTTTTTTATTGTTAGCACTAATTGTTATTGGCCCATCCTGCGGCGTTTATACTTTTCGTGATGTATCTATTGATTATTCAAAAATCAAAACAGTAAAAGTTGGGTTTATAGAGAATAAAGCGCGCTATATAAATCCACAGTTAAGCCCTAAATTAACTGATGCCATCAAACAAAAAATAAATAATTATACAAAGCTTACGCTTGTAAACAATGACGATGCCAGCTATATTATTACTGGTTATGTAAACCGTTACGATGTTTCACTTGCAGCCATTAGTAACAATCAAAGTGCTGCAAACCGTTTAACCGTTGGCGCGGCCATTACTGTTGTAAATACAGTTGATAATAAAACAGATAATTTTACTGTAAGTAAAGACTTCGATTTTTCTGCGAGCTTATCACTTCAGCAGGCAGAAAATACATTGTTAACTGATATTATTGATCAGCTAACCGATCAGATATTCAGCCATATTTTTTCAAACTGGTAGAGAGTTGTATTTTCATCCGGTAAAATAATTTTGTTTGAATGAATTCAGCCGTTGAAAATATTGTACGCGATCTTTTTCAAACTACATCATTACAGGATGTTTCTGCAGAACAATTGCAACAGGCAATTATTGATCATCCATATAACGGAGTCGCACATTTTCTTCTTGCAAAAAAATTATATACTTCAAAAGAAACAGGTTATGAAGATGCATTGCAAAAAGCTGCTTTACATTTTCCAAATCATTTATGGTTTCATTATATTTTAAATGAAGATGAAAATGATGAAGAAAAAAATATTGCTCCAGAGATTGAGATTGACGCAATAACAGAAGAAAGTGAAGTTGAAAATCTCAATACTTCAATAACTGATGAACCGAAAATTAATGATGAAAAAGAAATTATAATTGAAGAAGCACCTGTAACAGCTTCGACAATAATTCAACAGGATGAAGAAAAATTTTCAGAAGAAAATATTGAAGTAGCTGATCCTGTAAGTGAAAAGCTCACCAGTATTTTGAAGGAGCAAGCCTCAGCTTTTGAAAAACCAATTGAGGCAACGGCAGAAATACCGATTGAAAATACACCATATCACCGCGTTGATTATTTTGATTCGCAAGGTATAAAACTGGAGGAAGGGAAACCCGATGATAAACTGGGAGCACAATTAAAGCGGTTTACAGATTGGCTGAAGCAAATGAAACGTGCAAACCCGAATCCGGCTGAGTTGGCTAAAGATGAAGCAGGCGAATCGAAAGTGCAAACTTTGGCAGAGCATTCTAATGAAAGTGAAGAAATTGCCACAGAAACAATGGCCGAAGTTTTAATTAAGCAAGGCAAGCCTGAACAAGCCATCCAGATTTATGAAAAATTAAGTTTTATTAATCCCTCCAAATCCGCTTACTTTGCGGCAAAAATTGACGAACTAAAAGGTTAAATAATGACATTGCTTTTTTTTATACTCATCGTAGTTGTTTGTGTAATATTAGGATTACTTATTTTGATACAAAATCCTAAAGGCGGCGGATTAAGCGGTACAATTGCCGGTTTTAATAACCAGTTTATGGGCGTAAAGCAAACAAATGATGTACTTGAAAAAGGTACATGGATTTTTGCTTCTGCTTTGGCTGTACTTTGTATTGTATCCGTTTTATTTATTTCCAATGTGTCTGCCAATGGTAATGGTGGCATGCTAAAAGATATTAATACTTCTCAACAAGGGCCATCAAATACTCAACAACAACAGGCCCCGAGTACTTTGCAATTACCACAAGACAGCACTCATAAATAATTTTTTAATAATTGCCCGATAGTATAAGGGTAGTACATCAGATTTTGATTCTGAGAGTCTT
>JBDUBY010000023.1:0-2196 GCA_040003735.1 Parafilimonas sp. | reverse complement strand
CATTTTATAACTTACCAGCAACCGGTTCGGTTAAATGTTTTCAGCGCAAATATTTTTTATCATGAAGTAAGTGTTCCATCATATCCTTTGTTTGATTTTCCGCCGTATGAACTTGCTTTGGCAAGTTCAATGGTTGATGTAATTATGAATCATGATCTTGATTTGCTTCATGTACATTATGCTATTCCACATGCTTCAGCAGCATACATGGCAAAACAAATTCTGTTAAAGAAAGGAAGAACAATTCCTGTTATTACAACTTTACATGGTACAGATATTACATTAGTTGGCCGCGATAAAACTTATGAACCTGTTGTAACTTTTTCAATAAATGAAAGCGATGCAATAACTGCCGTATCGCAAAATTTAAAAGATGAAACTTATCGCTCTTTTGATATTACAAAAGACATCCAGGTAATCGAAAATTTTGTTGATAACAGCCGCTATAATAAAAAGCCAATCGATGCTTTCAAAAAAGTGATCGCACCAAACAATGAAAAGATTTTAATTCACGCATCTAATTTTAGAAAGATAAAAAGAGTGGATGATGTAATTAATGTTTTTGCCAATGTGCACAAGCAATTGCCTGCAAAATTATTGCTGGTTGGTGATGGACCGGAACGAAGAAGCATGGAAGATCTCGTACGTAAATTACATGTGCAGGATGATGTGCGGTTTCTTGGTAAGCAAGAGCAGATAGAAGAAATTCTACTTGTGTCTGATCTTTTTATTTTACCAAGTGAATATGAAAGTTTTGGTCTTGCGGCTATGGAAGCGATGGCTGCAAATGTTCCCGTGATAAGTTCCGATGCCGGTGGTTTGCCTGAAATAAATATCAATGGCGAAACCGGCTACACGGCTGCAGTTGGAGACGTACAAACCATGAGTGATTGCGCCATCGATCTTTTATCCAACGATGAATTATTGCAACAGTTTCGTAAAAATGCAAAAGCCCAGGCCATGAAATTTGACTTGAATAATATTGTTCCGCAATACGAAAAACTATACAGTCGTTTTTGCAGAATGGTTTGCGAAGCATAGAATATTTTTTTGGTGACGAACAGCAGTATTTCAATTTAGCACGGTTCAGCCTGTCCCGCACTTGATGCGGGATCGCAACATTGCAACAGCATTAATTCTATTCATCAATAATTCAAACACTAAAATGAATTGGTATCATATAAAAAATATCGACGCAATAGATTCGCCTGCATTAATTATTTACAAAGAGCGCGTTCAGCAAAACATTCAATCATTAATAAAAATGAAAGATGTTGAACATTTACGGCCGCATGTAAAAACAAATAAAATTGCTGAAGTATGTAAGATGATGTTAGATGCTGGCATTACAAAATTCAAATGCGCCACTATTGCTGAGGCAGAAATGCTTGCTATGATAATTGCGCCTGATGTTTTATTTGCTTATCAACCTACAATAACAAAAGCAAAACGTTTAGCGCAGCTTGCTCAAAAATATCCGGCAACAAAATTTTCATGCTTGATTGATGACGTTATAAATGCTGAAAATATTTCGAACATTTTTTGGAATAATAACATTGTGATGGATGTTTATATCGATCTGAATATTGGCATGAATCGTACAGGAATAAAACCCAATAATGCTTTTGCGTTATATGAAGAATGTAAAGAATTGCAGGGAGTAAAAATTGTTGGCTTACACGGTTATGACGGCCACATTCGCAATACAAATGTTGCAGAAAGAAAACAAAATTCAGATGATGCTTTTATATCTGTGAATGAACTCGCAGAGCAAATTGAATCGGCATCAAATGAGAAATTAAAACTTATTGCAGGCGGTTCACCAACATTTCCTGTTCATGCGCAAAGAGAAAATGTCGAATGCAGTCCAGGTACTTTTGTGTTTTGGGATTATGGATATAAAACTTCATTTCCTGATGAACAATTTGAATATGCAGCGCTGGTAATTACAAGAATTATTTCCATTATTGATGAACATACAATTTGCACCGATCTTGGTCATAAATCTGTTAGTGCAGAAAATACAATTGATAAACGTGTTCATTTTTTAAATGCAGAAAACATTCAGCCAATTGGTCAAAGCGAAGAGCATTTGGTTTTAAAAGTTGATGATGCACCAGCTTACAAAATCGGTGATATTTTATTTGGGATACCTTATCATATTTGCCCAACTGTTGCTTTATATGAAAGAGCAAT
>JBDUBY010000371.1:0-7311 GCA_040003735.1 Parafilimonas sp. | reverse complement strand
TCTTCCTGCGGCGGCCTGCCAACGACAGTAAATGGCCAGATGGCATTTTTTTTTGCATACACTTTTCGTACATGCATTAAAGGAAAATTATGTTGTAAACTATAATAACCAAGGTGATCTCCAAAAGGTCCTTCAGGTTTATTTTCATTTGGAAAAACTTCACCTGTGATTATAAAATCTGCATCAACGCTTACGCAAAATCCATCATCATAAAAATACCTGAATCTTTTTCCGCCCAGCAAACCTGCAAACATTAACTCGCTCACATCTTCAGGCAAGGGCATTACAGCGGCTAAAGAATGTGCAGGTGGTCCGCCAACAAAAACACTGACTTTTAAGGGCAGGTTTTTTTCATTTGATTTTGTTTGATGAACACCAATGCCGCGATGCAATTGGTAATGCAAACCAGCTTCTTTATTTAAAATATAATTGTTGCCGGTAAGTTGTATGCGATACATACCAAGATTAGAGTGGCGAATTCCGGGTTTTGCAATATCTTCTGTATAAACCTGCGGCAGAGTTACAAACGCGCCGCCATCATTTGGCCAGTGATGTATTAAAGGCAAATCAGTAATATTAATTTCATCAAACAAATTATTTGAAGAAGAAATTTTTTTTGGCAAGGATGATAAAGATGAAATGCCTGTTTTAACTGCGTTAAAAGGTTGCTGAAGTATTTGCTGCGGATTATTTCTAAGCTGAATTAGCTGCTGAATAAATTTAAACCGGTTTCGGAATAAAAACTTACTTCTTTCAACCGTTCCAAAAATATTTGATGCAGCACGATAGTTTGAACCCTTTACTTTTTCAAACAGTAACGCCGGCCCATGTGCTTCGTGCACTTTTAAATGAATGGCGGCCATTTCAAGATATGGATCAACTTCTTCTCTAATTCTGATTAAATAATTATTTTTTTCAAGATCAATTAAGCAATCTTCGAGAGAGTTATTTATCATGATTATGCAAACCTATGAAATAACATTTCACTTAAAATGTGTTGGTATTTATTGCACATCCCTGGGGCAGTCAAGGCGCTGAGCCTTTTTGTTTCGCTTACCGCCGCCGGTATTGTATGCAGACTGTTTAGGAAAAATATATGTGAACGTAAATGCAGAAGTATAATAATTATCTTTCAAATCAGGATTGCCTCTTCGGCCGCCGGAAGGAAATGACAGCGATGGATCAATTTCATTTCCTCTGAAAGAAACATCAACTGCTAACTGTCCGCGCTGTTTTAAGAGTTCATTTTCATCAGGATAATTTCCGCTTACATCGTCAAGATAATCTGTAAATAAAAATCTGCTGCTGAATTCTAAACCAATTAAAATTTGGTTAGATAACCTATACTTAAACCCGATGCCATAAGGAATTTCAAACTGCGTTAAGGCATACATTTTTTTATCAGGATAAATAGATAAGCCTTGTCCTTCCGTTCCTAAAGGTTGTAAAAAAACTTTTTGAGAATCATAAAAAGTATATGGATTGAAATGAAAAACTCCGACGCCCGCAAAAAAATATGGTGTGAATTTCCTGTTCTCATCCATTAATAAAAAATCGTACTGCAGGCAAAGATTTGCATCAGCAATATTAGAAGAAAAATTAAGGTTGCGGCTTTTATAACGTGTATTGTTCAAATCATCACCATTAACTTTTCCATAAGTTATTCCGCCTTTTATAGAGAATTTATTTATTCTATACACCGCATCTGCCGCAATTGAAAAATTGGCGTTTTGAAATGTATATATTTTACTTTGAAGGTCGCCACCATAATTCATTATTCCGGGAGAAATTTGCAAGCTGAATTCCTGCGCAGAAATTGTATTGCAGAAAATAAAAGCATTAATGCAAAAAAATATAGATTTTAATTTAGATGCTACGGTCATGCAAAAGTTTCAATAAAACAACCTCATAAACAAAAATTATTCCTGAAAGAACATTAACAAAAATAGTTTCAAAAAAATTACGTGGCTCTGAACGTTTTTCTAAGCTGCAAAAACTTCTTTATTAACTCAGTTTTATTCTTTAATTGCGAGATTGTTTTTCAACATACAACTTATTAATGAGTTTCATTATGATTGCTAAAATAGGTGCTGCCAGCAACACGCCCCAAAAACCGGCCAAAGCTCCCATAGCAACCTGCGCTATAATTAATAAAGCAGGTGGAACGCTGATCATCTTTTTTTGAATTAATGGCTGCGTAACGGCACTTTGAATTATTTGAATTAAAGTATATAGACATGCAACATAAACAGCTGTTGAAACACCTTGCGTGAGGCCAATAAGAACTCCGGGTATTAATGCTATTACAGGACCGAAGTTGGGTATGAAATTTAGTAGACCTGCTATTAAAGCCAATGTAAAAACCAACGGCATTCCTAAAATTATTAAACCTATGCCTGTGAGAACAGCTATAAAAAAGAATCCGAAAATCTGCCCCTTAAGCCATTTTCTTAAAATGCCGCTGATATCTTCAATCAATTCTTCACCCGTATTTTTTGCTTTTGAAGGAAGCAGGTGTATAATGCCTTTTTTATAAACAGAAGGACTTGCAGTAAAAAAAGCGCCCATCAATATTATGATATATACATCACTTAAAATACCAAAACCTGAAGAGAAAAAGCGTTTTATAATGTCGAGCGTTTTTTTTGAGTTGCCGGAAGAATTTAAATAATCTGCTATTTTTTTTCCAACAGGATTGCTGTTGATTTGTTCTTTTACCTGCCGAATACCTGACGGTAAGGTATCAGATAATTGTGATATCTGCTGCTGAAGACGTGCACTCAAAAACCAGAAGAAACCTGCCAATAAAATTATATTCAATAACACGGAAAGAATGAGGCTTAATTTAGAAGGTATGTGTAAAAAGCGATGCAACAGGTGTGCGCAACCGTGAAAATAAGAAGCCATTATTATACCAGCAAGCATAAGCAGTATTACACTAAATAATGCTTTGAATAACAAAAACGAAATGCAAACAAGTAACACGATACCAGTAGCTATCCATACTTTTTTTGTATAAGAAGAATTATTCTGATTACAATTTTCCTGTTGTGTTGTTGTTTCATGTGTTACTTTCAAAATTAATATCCTCTCTTATTTTACTGGTTAAAACTTGTACCAACAGTAAGGCCTGTTTTATGTTACTGCATTTCTTTTATTTTTTGGCAAGGCTCTTTATAATCCCATATCACTACATCAGAGAAAAGAAAAACCTTGAAAGCATAAACTAATTAGTTACGCTGCTTTTGTTTACTCGTGTCAAAGGAAGTAAAGAGGGCAGCGAAAAATCCTGTAATAGTATTTCCTAACGCTGCTACCAATATTAAAATAAATATCATACTAAAGGCCGGATGTACGGACATATCTGCAGGAGCTTTATGCAATTTTTCACCGTTGCTGCTAACCGTAAATGCCAGGTATAATATAACAGAAAGTATAACCGAAATGGCGGCGCCGGTAAACGAAAGAACATGGCCTGATATAGCAGATGTTACTGGTGATTGATCAAACTTTTTTGCCCTGTTACTCAAATAAACAATTGATCCAACAGATAACATGTACAAAGCATTACCCAAAAAAAGAATCCAGATGGATTGATATTTTTCGTTTATCAAAAATATCACAACCGTGATACAGTAAATACAAGCTGCAATCAGAGCACGGACAAAATACGTTTTAAAAAAATCTTTCAGCATAACAAAATTTTTATAATTAAATATTAAATAAGTATCAATAACAAAGCCGCATAAGATTTTGAAACTGAAAGTTTGAATAAATTTATAAGTGCTGCCGGAAAAGTTATACTTCCACGGCTTTCAGGTACCAATTAAATTGTTTGTGCAATTGTGCGAATTACATAATTAAACGTACGCCGCCCAACTCAGAAATGTGATAAGAGAATTTATTGCTGGGTGAACCTATAAACATAAAGTTTTTTGGAATGTTCCATTTTTTTGAAAGGTCATCAATAAGATCAGACCAAACAATCCATCAATTTCAATAAATTCAATATTAATATCAGGATAAGCTCTGTTGAGCACTTCAATATCTTTTTTTAAAGCTTCATTATTACCCTGGTTTGCGCCACAAATGTGTACTATTTTCAAGCGTTTGGTAGTTTCATTATCTCAACGTACATCATCACCCTGTTCAATATTGAAACCTTATCGCCTTTGGTAAAAAAACAAGTTCGTGAGAATTTATTTTTCGCAAAGCTGTTTGCAAACTCTTATTACTGTGTATTACAAATCTTCTAAAAGGACTATAAAAATATTTAATCAAATAAATAAGCAGCTTTATAAGCCGGACACGGTTAAGCATTATAAGTATGAATATTATTGCAGGAATAAGATAATCTATGATACATTAAAATGGAAACACATAAAATAAAGAAACCGGCTACAATACGATAGTTTATGCCGCGTTTATTTTTAAGAAAGAAATTAGGAAAGATGCGGTCAAGTGTTATTCGTTCTGCCATACCTGTTACGCCAATATAAGAAATAAATACCGCACCGCTAAGTACAAACACTGCATCATTTGATATGACCCAGCCAAGCCATTCACCACCTGTTGATTTACCCATAAATGAAAGCAGGAATTCTTCATGATTTTTTATATCAACAATTGAAATTATGCATAAAGCAAGCAGAGCAATTACAGGGTTAAAAAAACTTATTACTGTCCACATATTTCTAAGCGTTTTAGGGAAAACGCCAGGTTGTTGTTCTTCAACAAAATTGGCTGAACTTTCAAAGCCTGATATGCCAAGCATAGCTGCAGAGAAACCTAAAAAAAGTGCTGTGGTTAAATTACCCGACACAATAGGACGTTGCCAGTTTGATATAAAAACGTGCCATCCATTATTCAATAAAAACCAGCAACTGATGGCAACTAATAAAAAAAGTGTAAGCAGATGCGTTATAAAAATTACAACGGCAACAGTAGCAGATTCTTTAATGCCAATAATAGCAAGCATCATATTGACCTGCATAAACAATTGTTAGCGCTGACACATATAAACATCAAGAACTTATATCATTACCACAAATAGCAGTTGATTGCAGCTCATTCAGTTTTACATGAACAGAGTTTGACTTGTGGCGCTATTTTTATTTACCGGTTGACATCAATTACTTATTCAATGTATATAGTATTATTTTGTCGTTTCAATTGTTTGTCTTGCGCAAAAAAAATTATTTGTTTTCAATAGTTGTATGTACAAACATTTCATTTAATGTTTTACCGCCTTTAATTCCAAAATCAAGTGTGCGTATAGGATAAGGAATCATAATATCATTTTCATCGTACGCTTTTTTTATAAGTATCATGGCTTCGCTACAAGTTTCCAGATATGCGATTTGCTCAGGTGTATTTACCCAAAGCCGCAGCACAAAACTTATACTGCTATCATCAAACGCAGTATAGAACATAGTTGCCTCATCTTCTTTTGAAAGATGCTTCATGTTCTTAACTGCATCAAGCGTTATGTCTTTCACCTTTTCAAGGTCATCACCATAAGAAACGCCTACGGATAAATCCATTCTTCTCTTACCTAATAATGAAAAATTTTCAATGGCATTTTGAAATACATCTTTATTTGGAATAATAACCATTTGCCCCTGGAAAGTACGCACCACTGTATCACGAAGATTAATTTCCTCCACCTTTCCCATATAGTCTTTTAGTTTTACTATATCTCCAACATGAAATGGTTTTCTGAACGATATAAAAACACCTGAAATAAAATTGCCGGCAATATCCTGGAATGCAAACGCTACTCCCAAACCTAAAATGCCTGCACCTGCCAATATTGATGTAACCGCTTTACTGAGTTGTAAAATGCTAAGTGCGATAAATATTGTAATACCAAGAAAGAAAATATAAATGATTGAAGTTAAAAGACTGCTTAGTGTTGTATTCCGCAATATTTTATTCACAATACGGGCAGCAATTTTCTTTATCCATTTTGCCACAAAAAAACCTATTACTAACACAATTGCCGCCAGTAAAATATTGGGCAGCATTTTAATAACACTATGTAGCCATAATGTAAGTTTTTGTACAATAAGTTTGTATGCAGTGTTGAAATCCATGTATAATTTCTTAAATTTTAGAAGCTAACCTACTATCTGTTATTTGTTTTTAGGTTTATTTTCATCAATGCTTTAAAAAAATTAAAAGTTATAGCGGCATAAACACAAAAATGTATCCAGAAACGTAGACCGTTTTCTTACCTGCAAATAAAAAGAGTTTAAAGAGGTGCTTACAAGTGCCATAATTTTTTGTATAATTCAAAGTATTATTTAATCAGTTTCTTAATGGTTAACCCCTGCACTAAAATACTGAAGACAACACAACAATAAGTTGCCAGTAAAATGATATGCTTCTCATTGTTTTCAGGTAATGAAAGTACAAGGCAATAGAAAGACCACCACGCAAGCCGCCCCAAACCAATAGTTTGGCTTCACTATTATCAACATTAAAAATTCGTGGCACTACAATTTTAGGTAAATCCACTACTATTACTCTTGATATAAAAACAATAATAACCGAGGCTGCTGCTATAAGAAAATAAGATGATTAAAAATCAATAACTATTAAAAGTGTGGCAATAATAATAAATAACAACGCATTTAAATTGCACTTACTTCTTTCAACAATTCTTTATTATCAAATGATGTGAAATTGAGTAATACGGCAAAGTATAAAAATTGCAAAGCCCGCAACTAAATTGTTGTGGGCTTATAAGTCGGGTGGACTGAACTATTATTTAAAGTTGCAAAAATCTCAAACTCAATTGTATATAAATTTGAAAGAGCGATCTCACATTATTTATCTCATTGTACCGAAAAATAAAGTGAGGTAAAGGTAAATAAATTGTTGCGGAAATTGTAAACGTAAGTACTCTATTCCAATTAAATTTATTGCTGTTTGTAATGTTTATACTTTGTAATAACGGATTTCTCTAATTTTTAAATTTCACCATAGCAGCATGCTCAGCTCCATCATCTTTCAATGAAATCATTTTATCTTCTATCATCATTCCATCAACTGTTACAATCATTTCTTCTAAATTATTTTCCTGTACAACTTCAATATGATACATAGTGTTCTTGTACTTGTAGTGCACTTTAAATGAATGCCATTCTTTCGGGATGCAAGGGGTAAATTTTAATTTATCGCCTTCCTGCTGCAAGCCAAGAAACGATTCTATAATTAAGCGATAGAGCCAGCCTGCAGAACCTGTGTACCAGGTCCATCCGCCACGCCCTGCATGTGGTGTACGGGAATATATATCTGCCGCCAGTA
>JBDUBY010000155.1:0-7318 GCA_040003735.1 Parafilimonas sp. | reverse complement strand
CAGGATTGGACGTAAATAAAAAATACAGTTTTATTTTCTTTAATAGTCATGAAGATGGTTTAAACGGAACAACCAACTTTACTGTCAATGGCCAAACGGTTACACTAAATGCAACTTATAATATTAATAAAACTGTTCAGATAAATGGTATAACTCCAGATGCAAATGGACAGGTTACTATTTCTGTTGTAAAGGCCAACGGAGCAGATTATGCTTACTTAAGTTCATTAATAATTCAGGGTTATGATAATACAACATCATTAATAAATCCAACAGGATTAATTGTTACTGATGCAAAACGTAATTCAGTAAGCTTAAGATGGGCTGATAAATCTTTCGATGAAACAGGATTCCAAGTTTGGAGAGCCGACAGCAGTTCAGGTACATATAAATTAATTAATACTGTTGCTGCAAATACAACAACCTATTCTGATTTGAATTTATTGCAAAACAGAACGTATTATTATATAGTTCGTGCAGTAAAAAATACAGCTAATTCAGACTATTCTAATGTTGCTGTAGCAACCACTTTGGCTTATGCTGTGTATATTAATTTTACTGTTGATAGTGTTGCTTCCTCACCATGGAACAATACATTGGTTCCGCCACAAAAAGGTTATACATGGAATAATTTTACCGATGAATTAAATTATCAGTCAGGCATAACCTTAACAGAATTAAACGAGTTCGCAGGTTTATATGGTGATGGAAATGTTACAGGTAATAATTCGGGCATATTTCCTGATGCAGTTATTTCTCAGAGTTATGGATTATTCCCCGGCCAATTAGCTTATTTAAAATTAAGCGGGCTTAATCTAAACATGAATTATGACCTTACATTCTTTGCAAGTTCAAGAGCTTACGGAGACGTAAATGTTGCTTACATAGTAAATGGTAAAACGGTAATGCTTGATGCATCGTTAAACACTACCGGCACTATCACAATGTATGGTGTTGTTCCTGATGAAAATGGGGAGATAAATATCACAGTTGCGCCTGGCACTGCTACATCACAATTTGGTTTGATAGGAGCACTGATTATACAGGCACATAACAAACCAGTATTAACTTTGCCACAGCAACCGCAATCTTTTGTAAATGCAATTGCTTCTTCTTCGTCAGTTCAAAGCATACAAAAATTAGTATCGCAAAATGTTGTAAATACTTTTGATAATATAAATGCTTATCCTAATCCATTCATCAGTAATTTTACAGTATCGTTTAAGCTCCCGAAAGCAGATAACGTACAAATAGAAATGTACAATACAAGCGGCCAGCTTGTATATCAAAGGCGTTTTGAAAATCTTAGTGCAGGTAATAACTCATTAAAGATAACTCTGCAAAACAGCCTGCCTTCAGGAATGTATATGATAAAGCTAACATCAGTTAATGCAAAAACCAGTAAGGTTTTAAAATTAATAAAACAGTAAAATATCTCGTAACTAAAAAATTAATATGGATTTTGTTTACCTGCTAAGGGTGTTGATGAAGAGGAAATGGATAATAGTAGGTTCGGCAATTATAGCCGCCGGTATTGCCTGGTATTTTACAAAAGATGAGCCGCAGGAGTTTCGCTCCATCTCACAGGTCTCTACCGGCTTTACTACAAATGATGTAGTAAAAGTAAATGATGACAATAATTTTTTTGAAGCAGATACTAAGTTTAATAATGCTATTGTAACTTTTACTTCACCCACTGTTATGAGCCTTTTATCATACAGTGTTATTTTACATGATCTTGAAAACCCATCGCAGGCTTTCAGGATATTAAATGATGAACAAAAAAATTCTCCTGTTTACCAATCGGTAGATCTTAACCAGGCAAAAACTGTTTTCAGCCAAAAGCTGAATTCAATGAGCGTGCTTACTTCTTACAAACCTGAAGAAAAGAAACTGCTTGAATTTTTAAAATTGTATGGTTATGATTATAATACCATTGCCGGCAATCTTAATGTGTATAGGCTGCAAAGAACAGATTATATACAGATCGATTATCAATCAGAAAACCCTGAGCTTTCTGCATTTGTTGTAAATAATGTTTTCCAGGATTTTGTTCGTTATTACAAATTTGTTCGAAATGAAAGATCAGAAGAATCAATTGATACACTTAAAAGTTTATTAGATAAAAAAAGTCAGGATCGTGTAGAAAAAAACCAGGCAATTGCATCAACGGGTTTATTAAATATTGATGATGCAAATAAAAGCAGTTTTGATTTGATAAGCAGTTTGCAGCAAACTTTAGATGATGAACAGGATAAACTTACAACGAATACTATTGCTTTAAAAAGTGTAAATAATCAATTGGCAAATGCCGGTGGAAATTATACACCTACAACTGATAACAGCGATATTCTAAAGTTGAAAGATCAAATGAACGCTGCCAATCTTGCTTATTTAAATAGCGGCTCAACTGATCAGAGTTTATTAACTCAATACAATAATCTTAAACAACAATATCAAAATAAAATAAAGTCTATAGGTGCAAGCACCGGTACAAGTTCTTCGGTTGATAAAACTGCGTTATTGCAAAGAAAAAGCGATCTGGAAGTTAACATCCAGGCTGAAACAGTTCATATTGCTTCTTTACAATCTAAAATAAATGGCCTGCAGGGCAATGTAAACAGCCAGGCAAGTAAAAGTGCAGCAGCACAAAGCTTGTCAAAAGATGCAGACCTTTCTGATAAAGAATATTTAGACTTGCTGGAAAAATATAATGATGCACTTGACAGAAGCAACGCTTCAGTAAATAATTTTCACCAAATATTGGTTGGCCAGCCAGCAATTGAACCTGAGCCTTCAAAAAAGTTTTTAATAGTTGGAATGGCCGGCATGGCTGCACTTATTTGTACAATTTTAATAATTGTTTTTCTTACCTATCTTGATTCATCTATAAAAACGCCGGCAATATTTTCGCGTGTTGTTAATCTTAAGCTTTTAAGTATGATTAACTTCACTAATCTCAAGCATAAAGATCTGGCAAACGTTGTTGCAAATACAATTGCAACCGAAGATGCCATTGAAAAAAGAAGAAATAATAAGTTCAGGGAATCGTTAAGAAAGCTTAGGTATGAAATAGAAAATAGCGGAAAAAAAGTTTTTCTTTTTACGAGTACAAAAAAAGGACAAGGCAAAACAACATTAATACAAGCGCTTTCTTACAGTTTTAGTTTAAGCAAAAAAAAGATATTAATTATTGATACAAATTTTTGCAACAACGATCTTACTGTTCAACTGCATGGAACTCCTGTTCTTGAAAAAATTATTGCGGATGATGCAGATGATAATTTACTTGAAGAAATTCAAAGCGCATCTGTAAATGTGCATACGGGAATGATCTATGTAATTGGATGCAGTGGTGGTGATTATACGCCTTCTGAAATTTTACCCGCGCAACATTTATTAAAGCATTTGGATAAACTTAAAAGTGTATACGATTTTATTTTTCTTGAAGGGCCTCCATTAAATGATTTTTCTGACAGTAAAGAATTAAGTGGTTATGTTGAAGGTGTTGTTGCAATATTTTCTGCAAAACATATCATGAAACAAATAGACAAAGAGTCAATAAAGTTCTTTAAAAGTCTTAATGGAAAATTTTGTGGCTCTGTTTTAAATATGGTTCAGTTAGAAAACCTTGACGATGTTTAAATTAAAACTAACCTGAAAATGACCAAAGGAAAAATCTCTCTTCACGAAAAACTTGTTACACTCGCTGCCGCCGCAGCGCTAATCTATATTTTTCTGAAAGTTTTATTTTTTTAGATGCCTTCAAGTATTTTAAAAATAAAAGATGCCTTTAAATTATCAGTAAATCGTTTTTTATATAAAACGTTTATTGATCAAAAACTCAATAACATTATTGGGTATATTCTGCTGTTTTTTTTCGCAGTTATTCTTGGCTATCTTTTCGCTGTTAAATTTACTATAGGTGTTGGCGTTGCCGGTTTAATATGTTCAACAGCAGTTGTACTGGCTTGCATTTTAGATACAGAAACAGGTTTGTATATAAATCTTATCTACTCATTTTTTGCCTTTGCATTTTCAAGGTTTTTTTTTAATGATGCATTCCCCACGGGCGTTGGTTCTGACATATTAATTGTGGCAACATTGTTTAGCTTTTTTGTAAAGCAAATAAGTTTAAAAGTTACTTTCAATAAATTCATTCATACATCTGTTGTTATTGCAATACTGGTTCTTTTCTTTTATTTGATGATCGAACTCTTCAATCCGTACGGCCACTCTTTAGATGGCTGGTATCAAACATTCAGAAAATCGCTTGATGCTGTATTTCTTCTTTTTATCGCGTACAAAGCTTTTGATACATATGAAAGCATGAGAAAATTTTTAGTGGTTTTATTTATTGCTTGTGTTATAACTGGTTTGTACGGATGCATCCAGGAATGGCATGGTTTATTTAATTATGAAATTGCCTGGGCAACTGCTGATGATAATCGCTTTGGATTAATATTTATTGATGGCGATTTCAGGAAATTTTCAACCATGTCTGATCCTACAGCTTATGGAATTATGATGGCATCTTGTGGCATTTTGTTTACCATCATTGCATGGAATGAAAAGAAGAGGTCTACTAAACTAATAATTATTACAGGCGTGATTTTTATGTTTTTAGGCATGGCTTATTCAGGCACACGCACTGCAAATGCAATGGCTGCTGCAGGTTTAGCGATGTTTATGCTACTTACCATCAATAAAAAAAGTACAAGAATTTTTACCATTGTTTCCGGCGCGGTATTTCTTGTTATAATGTACGGTCCGTTTTATGGCAATTCAACTTTAAATCGTTTCAGAACTACATTTAATGGCACAAATGATGACTCTTATAAAGTGCGTGAGGTAAACCGTGCATTCATACAACCTTATATTTATTCGCATCCAATTGGCGGCGGATTGTGTACAACAGGCGGGGGAGGATTGCGTTATAATCCTTCGCATTATCTTGCAGGCTTTCCGCCGGATAGCGGTTATCTTAAAAAAGCTTTAGAAACCGGGTGGATCGGTCTCATGATAATATGTATTTTGTATTTTGTTGTACTTAAAAATTGCATAAGAGGTTATTTCGAGGCAGATAATCCTGATGTAAAGATACTTTTTGCTGCATGTTGTGCGTTCCTGTTTTCTTTTTACATAGCAGATTTTGCGCAGGATGCAATTGGGCAAATTACAGATACTGTTGTATATTATCCTTTAATTGCTATGACGCTCAGGCTTAGAGATTTTAATAAAAAGGATGATTTAAAAGCAAATGATATTATCACATCAAATCCAAATATTCTTTATTCATAATTTAAAAAACCATGAAAAATTTTACAGCAGTGAAAATTTATATTGTATTAATAGCATTGTTTTACTACGTGAACGGAAGTGCACAAGTAATATCAAACATGAAAAATGTTAGTTATAATAAAGCTGACACAATTCCAAACAGAGCTGCAACGCATTATTCTCTTTCCACAAGCGAAGCAAATGATAGTGTGATAGAAAACAGGCTTGTGCAACTTGCATTGGCGCAGCCTAATTATGAACAAACAATCTATCAGCAAAAGATATTTGAATACCAGCTTAAAAAGCAAAGAAATTCGTGGCTAAATTTATTAACGCTTTCTACAAGTTATAACGATCAAACTTTTACAAAAACTGCAAATACGCCAACCACAGCTTACGTGTATCCAAAATACTTTTTTGGCATCAATATTCCATTAGGCTTAATTGTTTCAAACGGAACTGATGTTAAGATTACCAAAGAATCAGCATTAATTGCAGAAGGCCAGCAAGCTGAGTTAGCAAAATCAATAAAGGCAAGTGTATTATCAAACTACAAACAATATAAAGCGAACGAAAAATTAACTGCTATTCAAAACCAGCTTGTAGATGCAGAGGAGGCTGGCTTTTTACAGGTTGAACAAAAATTTAAAGATGGCACCGCTACATTAGAAGCGTACAACGAGGCATCGAAAAAATACAATGATGAGCAGGTTAAAGTTATTACTCTTCAACTTCAGCAAGATCTTATAAAAGTAGAACTCGAAAGACTGATTGGGAGAAAGCTGGAAGATGCTTTAAAATAATTGTGGTGCAACAAACTTCTATAAAAAATAAAAGTGTTGTACTATTCTTGTCTGTATGCGCTTTAATTATTCCAATTGTATTAATTGAACTGAACGTTTTACATTTTACAAATGGCATTCTTATTTACCCGCTTGATGATACTTACATACACATGTCAATTGCTAAAAATTTAGCGTTGCATAATAACTGGGGAATTTCTGCAAACGAGTTTCAGTCAGCATCTTCATCAATTTTATATACACTATTGTTAAGCGGTTTATTTAAATTATTTTCTGTAAATATTTTAATTCCATTTATAATAAATCTTATTGCCGGCATTATTTTATTGTTTGTAATTCAGCACAGACTTCAAAAAGAAAACATCAGTTTCTTTTCTCAATTCATTATTTTATTGCTGGTGATATTTTTTACGCCATTGCCAATAATAATAATAAGCGGAATGGAGCACACTTTACAATGCTTGTTTTCTTTTCTTTTCATTTTTACTTTTTGTGATTGGATTGGAAATGAAAATACGCTTTCAAAAAAAGTAAAACTTCCAACAAGTTTATTTTTTTATGGCATAGCAATTTGTTCTTTGCGATATGAAGGGTTATTTATTATTGCGGTTGCATGTTGTACTTTGTTATATTATAAAAAAATCATTCCCGCATTTGTACTTGGGTTTATTTCTGTGTTGCCGCTTATAATTTTTGGAATATTCTCTATACTAAAAGGCAGTTATTTTTTGCCGAATTCTGTGCTGCTGAAATCAAGCCCGGTTGAAGTATCAGGCAATGGATTCACGAATTATATAAGTAATATTTTAATTGATAAATTAACGTTGGCCAAAACCGGAATTACTGCTCTTGCCACACAACGTTTATTGCTTATTCTGCCATTGGTTTATTTAATGTTTAGTCAACAAATAAAAAATATTATTTCTTTTAAGCTAATAACTATTTTCTTAGTTGTATGCACTTTGTTGCAACTTTCATTTGCGGCAACAGGCTGGTTTTACCGTTATGAAGCGTATCTAATTTTGTGTTCAACTGTATTCGCTTCAATATTGTTAGCAAAATATTTTAGAGAATGGCGTTTACGAGAAAAAAAAATGCTTTTACCGATAATGTTATTTGTCGCAATAATTCTTGTCTTTCCTTTGATATTAAGAAGTACAGCTGCTTATTCCAAAGCATCACAAGCTTGTATAAATATTTATGAACAACAATATCAAATGGCAAACTTTGTAAAT
>JBDUBY010000249.1:0-7325 GCA_040003735.1 Parafilimonas sp. | reverse complement strand
TCATGCGCATGCCCAAACCTGTTTCGCCATCAATACAAACCATTAAAGGCGTTTGTGCAACCTGCTGAAAATAATTTATAAGATTGGCTTGCTTAACCGGGCCGCCCTGGAATAAACATATTGAACCAATATTATAATCGCGTATTAATTCTTCAACTTTATCAGTATAGAAAATAGTGTTGCCAGATGCGATGCCGCTTTCACGAACCACCATTAATTGTGCAATGCGTTGTTGTTGCGTTAATGAATTAAACACACTATCCACCCAATGTTGCGATGCATCAGTTTGTTTGTAGAATTGTTGTGCTTGCAAACAATTGGAAATAAAAAAACAAAAGGCAATAAGCAGGATATTTTTTAAATGCATTGTAAAGCGAAAGTATTTATTAAAATTTTTCTCTGAAAAAATTTACAAAACTTACTTAATAATACAAACAAAAAATTAGGAGTTAGCATCACAATTATTTAAGTTTACAGTGGATAACTATTATCAACTTAAAAAAATTATGAAACAACTCTATGCACTGCTTTTATTACAAATTATTTGGGGGGGGTAAAAGCGCAAGAACCACAGTTAAATAATTATTGCCCTGACTGCAATAAAGATTTAAGCACACCGATAACAGGATTAGTGGTTAAAACTAAATTAATACCTTATTGCAAACCATCCGGCTCATCCTGTACGCCTGTTGATAGTTTTGATGTACAGTATAAAGAAAATACTTGTCCTCAAAAACCCCCGAATCAATGGATAGATACTGATAATAAATGTTCAAACGATCCTTCTACAACTCCGCTTGTAATTAACGTTTACTACCCTTCAAATCATGATTATTCTGCTTGTCCTTTACCAGCAGTAATTCTTTTTCATGCAGGTGGCTATACAGAATGCAGCAGCTATACCAATGCAGGTATTGTGGCTATAAGCCAAGGCCTAGCATCCCGCGGTTTTGTTGTTTTTGATGTAAATTACCGGGTTGGCGTTATCGCAGATCCGAGTCCTGTAATGCCAGTTGGAGTTCCATCATTTATAACGTATACAGCTGCTCAACAGTGGCTTGCCATTTACAGGGGATTACAGGACGCCAGGGGCGCTATAAGAAGTATAATTAAAATGTCAGAACATCATATTTACGATGGTTCTTATAAAATTGATGAAAATAAGATTTTTTTAGCAGGCGCCAGCGCAGGAAGTGTTCTTTCCTTAGCTGCGGCATACTATGGCAACCAATCAAAAATTGATACGGTTTTCCCAAATGTCAGTAGTTCGCTTGGATCAATTGACCCTGACAATGTTTATTATGCCAATACTTCTGATTTATCATTTGATTACCATACCAAAATAATTGGGGTTTTAAACTGCTGGGGAAGCTTGGTTATACCGGCAATTGCTGGTTATTTTAATGATCCACATTCTTTTTTCTCAAGCCAGGGTTATACTCTCCCACCGATTATATCTTTTCAGGGAAAATTAGATTCTACTTTTAATTTTAAATACCAAGGTGTATATTTTGCTCCGTCAGGAACGGGTTTGTATGGAATAAACTATCATCAGGAAAACAGGTGTTTAGTAAATTCATACGTTGCTCCATTACCGATAGTTATTCATAAAAACCCAATCCCTAATCTGATTCTTATTGGTTCCAAAACAATTTATGAAATGCTGACCAATAATGCTTCTCACATTTATATTCCGTCAGAGCTATATTTAGATTGCCAGATGGCGCATGGTTTGGATTGCGATTATACCGATCCCGGTTGTACCATACCTTTTCAAAGTGATTTTGGAACTGGCTTAACAAATGATGCAGCGGTTTATGATTATATATGCGGAAGAGCCGCTACTTTTTTCAGTCTATTATGGGTAATACTGCAAATATGTTAACCAACACCAAATTCGTTGAATGCGCAAATTATCGGGTAACATGTGACCCTACGCCAAATGACAACCATTGCAGTAATGATTATGATCCGTGTCCTAACGTTGACCCACAATAAAAATACTTGAACACACTAAAATTATATATTATGAAATCTATTTGTATTTTAATTACATTTTGTTTGTTTTCTTTATTAACAAAGGCTCAATCCGGAACCCTTGACAGCAGTTTTGGAGTTAACGGAACAGTTGTTACCGGATCTTCATTGGATAACTTACAAAGTTTTGCTTCAGTAAAACAAACTGATGATAAAATTATTGTAGTGGGTTTTGGATATGTTATCCGAACTGATACAACTGTTGGCGGTTTTCTTGCCATTCGATATACTAAAAGCGGTATTGTTGACAGCAGCTTTGGCAACAATGGTATTACCATAGTTAATGTAGGCCCGAATTATCTTGCAGAGCAGGCACAGGCAGTAGCGGTTCAGAGAGATGGAAAAATTGTTATTACAGGATATGCTGCAGAAAATTATCCTAAATCAAATTATGATATACCTGTTATCCGGCTTAATATAGATGGAAGCCTTGACGCTTCTTTTGGAAAGAACGGTATTGTGATAGCGGATTATGGCACAGGAGATGTTGGTCATGACCTGGCAATACAGCCTGACGGGAAAATAATAGTAGAAGGCGCCAGCAGCGGCTATTTTATTACACTGCGTTACCTTATAAACGGTAGCCTTGATGAGAGCTTTGGTGATGGCGGAAAGGTTATTACAACTTTCAGTGGGCTTGCAACCGGCACCTCAGTTGCCTTGCAACCAGATGGAAAAATTGTGGCAGCAGGGCATGATGAAAACCAGGTGCTGTTAACCCGCTATCTGCCTAACGGCACAACAGATGAAAACTTTGGCAGTAAAGGTGAGGTACGAAACAATTTTACAAAACTTTCTGATGGTACAAATGATATGGTATTACAGCCAGATGGCAAAATACTATTAGTCGGGGATGCTACGAGTTTTTTTAAAGATACTACATTTCTTGCCCGGTATAATGTTGATGGCAGTTTGGATGATTCATTTGGCATAAATGGACTATCAAAATTGCCTGATACTTCAGGAAACGAAAGATTAATGCTGCAAAAAGATGGGACAATCATAACAAGCGGTTATGGCTTTACAGTTTCAAAATTTAAAAGCAACTGTAGTCCTGATTCTTCATTTGGTAAAAACGGATATGCGTTTATTTCCGGGTTAGGCTATAGTTATGGTTTATGTTTTCAAAGCGATAATAAGATTGTTTTATCTGGCTATATTAACGACAGTGTTACCAGCTATATAACTCTTGCCCGTTATAATAATGATGGTTTAACCCAAAAGCAACAAATCATCTCTAAAATACGCCGCTGGCTGCAACACCATAATGGCATTGTTTGGGATGGTAATAACAGCATCAGTAATTATGTGGTACAACGCAGTGGAGATGGAATGAAATGGACGACGGTCAACAGTCAACGGTCAACGGTTAACAGTAATCTGTCAACAGTTAATTATTACAACGATCCCACACCATTAAGCGGCAATAATTATTATCGTTTGCAAACAACAGGTGTAACCGGTGTAGTTAATTATTCTAATATTATTGCGGTAACCGCAGATGAAGATGCTATTAAAATTTCACCGAATCCTGCAAAAAATAATTTGCATATTGAAGGCTTATCATCATCAAACAACCTGTCTGCCGGCAGGCAAGGAATAAAACTTACTGTTGTTGATTTTACAGGTAATGTGGCTATCAGCCAACAGCTAACGGCTAACAGTTCATCTTCATACAACTTAAATATTGTATCGCTTAAACCCGGCAATTATTTATTAAAAATTGAAATGAATGATGAAGTTGTTACAAAGAAGTTTGTGAAGGAATAAAGCGAACAGACCTTGAAGGTTTTAAAAACCTTCAAGGTCTAAACATTTATACGTTTATTGATGTGGCGGCGGCATTTCATTATCACGACCATTAAAAGCTGGCAACTGTTTTTGCTGCGGCTTTGAAAAGTTTTTTAAGTTATAGGTGAATGTCAGCAACACATAACGCGTTAAAACTTTTGTCTGCACATCCTGTATATAATTCTCCGTAACATTCCGTACAATACTTACATTTTGATTTAATAGATCATATACGCTCAATCTAAATTCTGCCTGTTTCTTTTTAAGAAATTGCTTTGCAAGTGCAACGTTTAATAAAGGCACAGAAGTATTATAACCGTCGGCTCTTCCGCTGTAAGCTGTATAATCAAAATTGGCATTTAATAACCAGCCAGACTTTGTATAATAAGTCGCATCAACATCTAATAATTGCGAAAAATAATTTTGATTTTGAGTTGGCTGTACAGAATATTTTGCAATGTTATAAGTTGGTGTTGCTGAAAAATTCATATCAAAATTCTGCTTCAGATTCGTTGTAAATTTTACCGTTTCGCCCATAGTATAATTCTGTGTATAATTTATAAGATTGTTTATTAAACTCACACTGCGGTTATCAGTAAAATTGGTAGTGAAATTTAAGTTTGATTTTGGCTTCTTTAATTGAAATCCATAATTAAAAAATGCTGAAATATTATAAGCGCCATTCAGGTTTGCGTAACGGATGGTATCTGCGCCTGTAAGCGGGTTTGTTATAACGGCACTTACAATACTGTTGTTAACAACGCTTGCATTTATAGTAGCAAAAATATGTGTGAAATTAACGTTGTTAAACGAATTATATAATGCGCGGAATGATTGTGTGAATGATTGCTTCAGGTCAGGATTTCCAACTACAACATTCAGCGGATCGCTGTTATCAATTACAGGTTGCAATTGTGTTACATTAGGCTGGTTTGTTCTGCCAGAATAATTAAAACGAAGGTTTGAAGTGCGGTTGAACCTGTACGTAAAATTTGCTGATGGATACATGTTGGTATAATGCTGCGTAAGCGAAATATTTTTTGTATCGTTTATGCTTGAAAGATTGCCAAACTGTATGCCGTTGCCAAAACTTATATTCAATTTATTGCTTTGAATACGATAGTTTAAAGTAACCCTGTTTGATGAATACGTGTTTTGATAATTGTTGGTTAACAACGAATCAACTGAAGTAAATTTTTGCGTTGCACTGTCGTAATCATACGTTATTTTATCAGCAGTATTTTTATTGTAGTTATAATTATAATCAAGTTCAAGCTGCGAATGCTGGCCAACAGGTTCAGTATATTCAGCAGTTGTACTTATTCCCTGGCCTTTTGTAGTTGATGTATAATGCTGGTTGATGGTGTTCGCAGAATCAATGCCGTTATTAAAAAAATCAGTAACAGAAAAATTATCGCCGTTGCCGTTATTTGAATTGCCGCTGCCGTTTACATCTAATGAAAACGTTCTTCCTTTTTTTAAAAAACGATGACGGTAAAGCAAATCAATATTGCCATTATAACCTTTATTATAACTGTCTGCTGTGGCATCGGAATTATTCAATGCAATATTTTTTCCCTGTGTTGTTTTGGTAATGGCGTTAGAAGAATTGTTTGTTTGCTGATAAGAAACATTTGGGCGGATGATCAAAGAATTTAAAGAATCGAATTGCGTTTCAATATTAAAATTTAAACGCTGGTTTATCACTCTTCTTACTGATGATTGATTTTGATTATTGAAGATAGAAGAATCGCCGGGCACAAAATTTTCAGTAAGTGTTTGCTGATCTTTTGATGTAAGCAGGTTGTTATAAAAATAACTTCCGTAAGCGTTTGTATTTTTCCCCCATTGATTGCGATAATTTAAACCGGCAGCAGCAGTTGTAATAATTCCATTATTGTTCGTGTTTGAATTTAAGCTTTGCAATTGCTGCATTTGTCCGCCGCCACGAGATCCGCCACCACCGCCATTTCCACCTCCATAACTCCCTTTGCCACCGCCGCCAAAACCGCCGCCTCTTCCGCCACCGGACGAACCAAAAATATCCTGTGCTGTAAAATTCTGTTTGTTGGTGTTATTAATTTGCCCTACAAAACTTATCTGCTGGTTACCTTTAAAACTGCTTAAGTTGGCAGCAACATCATACAAACTTTTGTTGCCTGCGCCACCAATAAATTTTCCAAAAGCGCCGGCATTCTTTTTTGTAATAATGTTCACCGTTTTTACGCGGTTGCCATCATCAAAACCAGTGAACTGGCTTTGATCACTTTGATCATCAAATACCTGTATTTTATCAATTACATCTGCCGGCAAATTTTGTGTTGCCATTTTTGGATCATCACCAAAAAAACGTTTTCCATTTACCAAAACACGCTGTACTGTTTCTCCCTGCGCTTTAATGTTGCCATTTTTATCTACATCAACACCGGGCAATTTTTGTAAAAGATCTTCTGCAGTTCCGTTTGGTTTTGTTGCAAATGAACCTGCGTTAAATTCAATCGTATCTTTTTTTATAATGATGGGTGGCGTTTGTACTACCACTTCTGCCAACTGATGCGATTGTTGCTGCATATAAATAATTCCTGCATCAAGTGAAGTATTACTTGTATCAATTGTGAAATTGCTGAAGCGATTTTCGTAACCTGTATAACTGATCTTTAAAATATAGTTACCGGAAGGAATGTTGGTGATATTAAATGTTCCGTCGTTGGCTGATAAAGCCTGGGTTGCCGCTGATGAATCGCTGTGCAGTATGCTGATGGTTGCACTTTTTAAAGTTTTGTGTTCTGTACTATCTCTTAAAATACCTTTTATAGAACCTGTATTTTGGCTGAATACTGATGCAGCAAGAAAAGTAAAAACGCAAATGAGTAAAAGTTTGCCATTCATAATTACAATTTAAGATAACTATAGATTGCAAACTTTGTAAGGTTGTTTAAAGCTGAAAAAATAATTTCGATTAAAGTAAAAAATTCTGCGGCGAAATGGCTTTAATTAATATTCTTTTAAATAAAAAATCACTTGTACTACTATTGTTGATGCAGCACAAGTGATGGGATACAACCGTGACTCCATATTTATGGTTGCCGGTAACCCAAATTATATATCTACCAATTACTAAAGCGCAAACCTATTGTGTAAGGATATTGTTTTGCATCTTCAAACAAAGTGTTGATGCTGTAACTTCCATACAAGCGAATTGGTCCGAGGCCAATTTCTGCAACATAAGAAAGCAACCATGGCTTAAGATCAAAATCTTCATGATCTTTTGTTTTGCCACGTTCATCGCTTATCTGTTTTGTATGGCTGCCGATGCGGTAACCTGCGCTTACGCCTGCACTTAAATTAAAACCATGACGGCGATATGGCGTTGGATTTATATTGATCATTAACGGCACCGTTGCGTAACCAACATATAATTTATTCTTTGAGAAATTAATGGTGTCCTGAATTACGTACGGGGAATTATCGCGGAAAGAAATATCGCTGTTGTAACG
>JBDUBY010000335.1:0-2209 GCA_040003735.1 Parafilimonas sp. | reverse complement strand
TTCTGCCGCGAATAGGAAAATTGTTCAACCAGGATTCTCCATCGTTCACACCCCATAAAGTAACACGGCTAACATTTTTTTTATATTTTAAAAATAAACTGAACAAATCTGCATAAGCTTTCGCCTGCATTTGCGCAATTGAATCTGGCAAACCATTTTTATATGGATTCATTGTAGAATCACCTTTTGCAATTGTACTAACATCAGCCGTTGTTTTATCCCACGGATTTGGCAACACACTTAAATCAAGTTCAGTAAACATCACTTCGATACCCAATGCAGAAAATTCTTTAATGCTTTCTTCAATGTCTTTCAATGGAACGTTCTTCGCACTCCAATGACCTTGTATTCCAACGCCATCAATTCGCACGCCGGCAGCTTGTATTTTTTTTATTAAAGCAATAGCACCTGCACGTTTTTGTGGTTGCTCAATATTGTAATCGTTGTAATATAATTTGGAATGCGGTGATGCTTTTTGTGCGAGACGAAATGCTTCAACAATGTAATTACCGCCGAGTTTATCAAGGAAGATTGATTTGCGCAAAGTACCATCTTCATTCAATGCTTCATTCACTACATCCCATGAATATACTTTGCCATCGTAACGACTTGCAACAGTTGTAATATGATTTTCGAAATATTGTTTTACAGAATCTGCACTTTGTATATGATGCATAAATGCAGGCAACTGGCTATGCCAAATAAGATTGTGCGCATTTACTTTAATATTATTTTTTGCAGCAAACGCAACCAGTTTATCAGCTTCATCAAAATTGAATTTATTCCATGATGGTTCTATTATTTCAGCCTTCATAATATTCTCCGGCGTAACTGCATTAAATTGTTGTTTGATTAACCTGCCTGCTGCTGTATCTTTTTCTTCAATCTGCTGAACATTCATTGCAGTGCCGATAAGAAAATCTTTTTTAAATGTTTCTTTTAATGATGGTGTTTGAGCTGTTTGTGTTGCAACTTTTTTACTGCCTGCACAACCAATTAAAGCAATCGTTACAAAGAATATGAATAAATATTGTTTTATCATGAAGTAATAATTTTTACATAGTTAAAATTCCATAATTTATTTACCTCTTTAATTGCAAGAGATGTCTCGTTACCTCGACATGACGTTCAAAAAGCTTACTAACTTAACCATTTCAAATGTCAACGTCATTTCGACGACAGGAGAAATCTCTCTAATTTTTTTTGACATCAATACATACTAATAAATTGTTTCCTGCGGACCGAGATAACTTGGTTTTAATCCACCAAAATCCAATACTATTTTTTGTAAGATAACAGCCGGGCTGATCATCCAATATTTTATAATATGCTTTCCGTTTTTATAAATTGAATGATCAGTTGTTTTTATATTGATATTATTCGCAACCCACTCGCTCCAAGTTTTTGTATTATGATCATCTTTATTGATAGAAATAATTTGCGGTTGTTCATCATCAATTGAAACAGCATATTGCAATCCGCTTGAATCACCGGTAAAATTAAGTGTAGGAGAAAAGTAAGCATTCAGTTTAAATGAGCCTGTATCATACGTGTAAAAATCATATTCAAGATGCGGTGTATTTGCATTAATGTTTTGTGTTAATGCAGTTACAGGAAATGTTGTAATGCCATCACCATCTTTACCAATGTTTGGGATAATTTTCCAATGAATATTATTTGCATCTTTCTTTGTTGTGTAATGTGCTGCTTCAATAGAAACGTAGCCATTCAATTCATAAAACAAATTACTTTTCTTGTTTTCTATAAGTTCGCTCATTTCTACAGTTGTATCAGTTATACTAACTTTCTGTGTTATTATTTTAGAGGAATCAGATGCGATTTTGTTTTGTGTTTGAACATATTTTACTTCAGGCATTTTTTGCTTTTCCGGTTGTTGCCAGTACGTATAACCAATATGTGTTTGGTCCATCATGTGATTCCATTTACCATTGTTGAGTTGATTATATTGAAGTGAAATCATTGAATCATTTATATACAACTGTTTAGCTTCATCAGCATACTTATTTGCAAGCGGATTATTTTCTTTTACATACAGATTATTCAGAGCAACTGCAGTGTATAAATTTTGAAGATTTGCAAATGCTTTTACAGGATGCAACACCAATTCAAAGAATGCATCTTTATATTCGGCTGGTAATTCATTGTTTATTTTTTCTGCTGATGCAAGCAATATATTCCACTCATCTGT
>JBDUBY010000174.1:0-7348 GCA_040003735.1 Parafilimonas sp. | reverse complement strand
AACAACAAACAGCTTTCATTAATCAGCAAAGCCAAAAATCGGTAGATTATCTCGGCGGCATTTTAACAGCGGCAGTTGGATCAATTAGCAGTGTTTTTATTTTTTTCGGCTTATTACCAATTTATACTTTTCTGATATTATTTTATAAAGATATTCTTGTACGGTTTGTTCACATGTGGTTTGTGCCAGCAGAACACAAAAAAGTTGAAGAAACAATCAAAGAAGCAGAATCAATTATTCAAAGTTATATTGGCGGTTTGCTGATACAGATAACGTATATCACTATTTTACTTGGTGGTACTTTATTAATTTTTGGTATTCATTATGCCTTGCTGATTGGTATTATTTTCGCAATCCTAAACCTTGTGCCTTACATAGGTGCATTGTTTGGAAATATCATTGGCATATTGCTTACATTAAGCTCGTCGCCAAATCTTAGTGATGTAATCACAGTCTTGATAATTATTGCAATTGTTCAGTTTTTAGATAATAATATTTTAATGCCAAGGATTGTTGGCGGCAAAGTGAAGATAAATGCATTAGCAAGCCTGGCAGGTGTTTTTGCTGGCGGAGCTATTGCCGGCATCCCAGGCATGTTTTTATCGTTGCCATTAATTGCTGTAGCAAAAGTAGTTTTTGAAAGAACGGAACGCTTTAAACAATGGGCCGTATTATTTGGCGATAAATTGCCCGTAAAAAAACCGTTGCTGAAAAGAAAAGTGCGTAAATAGTTTATATGCAAAAACTAATCATCTCAACACAATTCCACCCAAAGCTGGTAAGTTAATAGTGATCTTATAGGATTTAGTTTCTTCATCAACTAACTTAGTTCTTATATCAGGATTAAACACATCACCAGTGCCCCAAAATTCTTTATCATTACTATTGAAAATTTCTTTCCATTCACTTTTATCATGCACAAATATTTCCCAATCGTTACGAACAAGTGTAGTCATGTTTAAGATAACCAACACATCATCTTTACGATCTTTTCCAATGCGTTTATAACCAAGAATCGCATTACTTCCTTTTGTTAGATCAAGCCATTCAAAACCACCTTGCTCAAATTGTTTTTCATACAAAGCAGGCTCGTTTGCATACAATTCATTAAGCTTTTGTACGCAATATTTCATGCCGCCATGGCTTGGAAACTGAAGTAATTCCCAATTCAATTCGCTTTTATAATTCCATTCTTTTGTTTGTGCAAATTCATCACCCATAAACAAAAGCTTAGAACCAGGATGCGTGTACATGTATGTATATAACAAGCGAAGATTCGCAAACTTCTGCCATTCATCGCCTGGCATTTTATAAAGCATCGGACTTTTGCCATGTACCACTTCATCATGGCTTAATGGCAACATAAAATTTTCATCATAGAAATACATCATGCTAAACGTAAACTTGTTTTGCAGTAAGTGACGCAGCATCGGCTCCATCTTGAAATAATCCAACGTATCATGCATCCATCCCATCATCCATTTCATTCCAAAACCTAAACCATCTTCAAATGTTGGATGGCTAACTTTTGGCCAGTTGGTTGCTTCTTCGGCAATCGTAATTACGTCAGGAAAATCACGGTACAAGGTTTCATTCATGTCTTTAATAAAAGCAATCGCTTCTATATTTCCATTACCACCAAATTCATTTGGTTCCCATTGCCCGGCTTTACGGCTGTAATCTAATTGCAGCATTGAACTTACTGCATCAACACGCAAACCATCTGCATGAAAACGATCACACCAAAAACGTGCATTGCTTATTAAAAAACTTTTTACCTCGCCCCGTTTATAATTGAATACATACGAATTCCAATCAGGATGATAACCTTTGCGCATGTCTGCATATTCATAAGTATGTGTTCCATCAAACATAAACAAGCCATGCGCATCGTAAGGAAAATGTGAGGGCACCCAATCTAACAACACACCAATACCTGCATTATGAAAAGCATCAACCATTGCGGCAAAATCTTGTGGACTTCCAAAGCGTGATGTTGGTGCAAAATATCCTGTACCCTGGTAACCCCAGCTACCATCAAACGGATGTTCCATCACTGGCATAAACTCAACATGCGTAAAACCCATTTGTTTTACATAAGGAACAAGACGCTCTGTTATCTGTTCGTATGTATTGTAAGATTCTTCATCAAATTTATCAGGCCGCATCCAGCTTGCAAGGTGAACTTCGTACACAGAAAAAGCAACATCAAGCGAGTTGTTTTTTTTGCGGTGTTTCATCCAATGTTTATCGGTCCATTCATAAAAAACGCCCCACGTTATAGATGCTGTTAATGGACGTTTTTCCCAAAGGTGAGAGAATGGATCTCCTTTATCCATTTCCATTCCCTGGAAGCCATGAATATGATATTTATAACTTTCACCACTCCATACATTTGGAACAAACCCTTCCCAAATCCCACTGTTTTCCATACGCACATACAATTGATGCGCATCATTATTCCAATCATTAAAATTTCCTATAACGCTTACCTGCGTTGCGTTTGGAGCCCATACGGCAAAATAAGTTCCTTTAGTATTTAAAACTTCAAGCTGTTTATTGCCGAATAATTCATACAAACGATAATGTGTTCCGTTTTGAAAATTGCTGATGTCTTCATCACTGAACAAAGAATAATTCCACACAGGTTTTGTAGTATCAACAAAATGTATGTCTTCGTATTTTTTATTTTCTTCTGAATGCTGCGATGCCCTTGCATCACCTTTACTTTTTTTCATCACTATAAATTAATTTATTCAAATGGTCATTCAGTTTTTACATCAAATGATCTTAATACTTTAAAAGATAATTTATCATTATCCTTTACTGCTTGATACTGTATTGTGCGTGTGCCACCCGTTGGTTTATTTAATGTATCAGTTGGTAAATAGACTGGAAATTTTCGCAATAGTGTGCCCGTTAATGCAGAAAATTTATCATGCCCTTTATATCCGTCCCGTATTTTAGGATCAAGAAAAATATCAGGAAAATAAATAGGAACGATGCTTTTATTTTCACTGGATGATATTCCTACAACAGATCCTATGTCGCCATTATAAACACAAATAACAAGATCCGTGTAACTATCATCATTAAAATCATCAGCTACCACTTTAGTAACTTTTCCCTGCACTTTAAACATCGCATGATTTTGTTGAATTCTAAAACCAACAGGAGAAATTGTAAGCATATTTTCACTTGTGTCTTTATTGCTGCACTCAACATGAAAACCATAATCGCCTAACTTTACCGTAGTATCAATTTTTTTTACCTGTGCATTTATTATTGTACTGCAAAAAATAAATATTAAAAAGCAAATCATCAAAATGTTTCTGTTCATCTATATAAAAATTGAATTGAGTTTTTAAATGAATGTCAACTTATTTTACATCAAACCTTAAATACTTTTAAGACAATATATCAGCCATTTAGATATTTAGCAAGCCTTTAATATAAAATTAGCATTCGTAAACTTGTTATATGAAATATTTTTTTTCAATTTGAATTGGAAATTGACCCTTCGCTTATGAACAAGAATTTTACACTATTGTTTTTTTGTTTATTTTTTTTCTTTATTGCATCAGCTCAAAAAGCAAGTCTAAAAGGTGTTATAGAAGATACAACAGCTAAAGAAAAATTAGTAAATACCACTATTGCTTTATTAAGAGCAAAAGATTCAACGCTCTATAAGTTTACACGCAGCAAACCAGGTGGTTTATTTCAAATTGACAATCTCGATTCGGGCAAGTATGTGTTGATGATAACCTATAACCGGTACGCTGATTATTATGATACATTTTCAATAGCGCAAAACGAAATAAAAAATTTGGGCAGCGTTATGATGACGCTTGAAGCTAATTTATTGGCTGATGTTACAGTGCGTTCAAAAATTGCAGCCATGCGCATGAAAGGTGACACACTCGAATATGCTGCTGATAGTTTTCATGTGCGTCAAGGTGCAACTGTAGAAGATCTTTTAAAAGTGTTGCCGGGCATCCAGGTTGATAAAAATGGTAACATAACAGCACAAGGCGAAAAAGTACAAAAGGTATTGGTGGATGGAGAAGAATTTTTTGGTGATGACCCAACAGTCGCCACACAAAATTTGCAGGCAGATGCATTAAAATCTGTACAGGTATTTGATAAAAAAAGCGACCAGGCTGAGTTTACCGGAATTGATGATGGAGAGAAAACAAAAACCATCAACCTTAAATTAAAAGATGATAAAAAGAAAGGATATTTTGGCAAGATAGATGCTGGCGGCGGAACAGATAACCGCTGGAATAACAGTGCCATGATCAACAACTTTAAAGGCAAGAAAAAAATATCGGCTTACGGCATAATGAGCAGCACGGGAAAAACGGGTCTTGGATGGGATGAACGCAACAGTTATGGCTCCGGAAATAATCTGGAGTACGATGATGATTTTGGCGGTTTCTATAGCAATGATAATGATGAATTTTCTGGCGGCACTTATTATGGTGAAGGCGTGCCAAAAAGCTGGGCTGCTGGTTTAAACTTTGGCAACAAGTTTAATGATGATAAACAAAATTTCAATGGCAGTTATCGCTTCAACAAAATATCTACCACAGGCACAGGCAATACTTTTTCGCAATCAATTTTGCCGGATAGCTTATTTTATAACAAAGAATCATCAACCAGTTTTAATAGCAGGTACCGTCATTCTTTAAGCTCAGTTTATGAGCAACAATTTGATAGCAGCTTCTCTTTAAAATTTACGGGTAATGGTTATACTGGTCATCAAAATACTTTTAGTAATTACCTTAGCCAGGCTTTGGATGAAGATGGCGCATTAGTGAATCAAAGCAAGCGCACTATCAGTTCAATTGGTGATAATTCCAGCCTCAATCTAAATCTTTTATTAAAGAAGAAATTTAAAAAACAAGGCAGAACAATTTCATGGAACATCAGCGATATTTACAACGCAAGTAATACTGATGGATTTTTATATTCACAGAATTCTTTCTATGCAAAAGGCATTATGATTTTACAGGACACAACGGACCAGGAAAAAAAGAATGATTCTAAAGTGAATATATTTAATACTAAGCTTGTTTATACAGAACCCATTGTAAAGAACCTTTATGCAGAAATAAATTATGCATTCAGGTTAAGCACTAACAAATCAGAAAATTTATCGTATGATAAAGCACTTGATAATAAGTATTCAATATTGAATGATACATTCAGTACGCATTATAGTTTTGATGTAACAACCAATACCGGCGGCGCAGCTTTAAAATACAATGGCAAAAAAATTACATTTGGTGCAGGTACAGATATCGCTTCTACCAATTTTAACCAGAATGATTTATTTAAAGACACCGTATTAAAAAGAAATTATTTAAACTTCTTTCCAAAGGCCAATTTCATTTATAAGTTCACCCCACAATCACGTATATCCATCAATTATAATGGCCGCACATCTCAGCCAAGTATCGAACAAATTTCGCCGGTTGCAGATAATACAAATCCGTTGATTATAACGAAAGGTAATCCATCATTAAAACAGGAGTTTCGGCATAATATAAATTTCAATGTAAACAAGTATAAAATGCTAAGCCAGTCAGGTTTCTACGTGTATGGTAATTTAGCCATTACTTCCAATGCAATTGTTACTAACCAATTTACTGATGATAAAGGCATAACAACCTATACTTATGTAAACACCGATGGCAATTACAATATGTATAGTGGCCTGAGCTTTTTCAAAAAATTTACTAAAGCCAATTTTAATCTGAATTATGGATTGAGATATAGTGGCAGCCGTTATTCAAATTTTGTAAACGGGCAAAAGAACCAAACAGATAATTACAACCCAACATTTGAACTGGGTTTTAATAAAGGAAAAGAAAAGAAATACGATATCAGCTATTGGGGAAACATCGGTTACAATATATCAAAATCATCTATTAATACTTCTTTATCAACAAAATACTGGACGCAGGATCATAACCTGGATTTTACAGTTTATTTCCTTAAGAAATTTGAATTTAATAATAATATGGAAGCAAACCTGCGCCAGAAAACAGTTGTCTTTAATACCAATAATAATGTATTGCTTTGGAATGCTTATATAGGAAGAAAATTTTTAAAGAAAGACAAGGCCTTATTGAAATTTTCAGTGCATGATTTATTAGATCAAAACAAAGGCTACGACAGGCAATTAAACACAAATACAATTACTGAAAGAAACTATAACACTATCAACCGTTATTTCATGTTAAGCTTTGTTTGGAATTTTTCCAAAACTGCTGCCGGTATGCCTGCACCAGCTCAATAGTTTACACGGGTAAAATAGAAAAATATTTTAATTCTTTGCTATGAAAAAATATTTATTATTCATCTTAATTTTTGCATGCAGGCCATCGCTTTATGCACAGAATATATTTATTTCAAAAGGCCAGATTGAATTTGAGAAAAGAGTACATTTTATTGCCAACGTCAACGATATTTTTAAGAAAGATGGAGATGATGATAATGGCGAATCTGACTTTATCAACACAATAAAAAAGCAACTGCCAGAATGGAAAACAACTTATTTCAACTTGTATTTTGATGATAAGAAAACTTTGTACGAGCCAGGCCGGGAAGTTACAGAAGCTGGCCCTAAAGGCCCCGATTGGTTTAATGATCCTGCGCAGGATAATGTTGTATTTTGTAACCTTGATACCAAACAAAGTGTTGCCCAAAAATCTGTTTATGATTCAAAATTTCTGCTTGCAGATAGTTTAAGAAAAGCAAGATGGAAGATCACTAACGACTCAAGAGATATTGCCGGTTTTAATTGCCGCAAAGCCACCACCATTATCAATGATTCAATTTTTGTTGTAGCATTTTATACTGACCAGATTTTAACTACCGGCGGCCCCGAATCTTTCAACGGTTTGCCGGGAATGATTTTAGGTCTTGCCATTCCGCGTTTACATACAACATGGTTTGCAACAAAAGTTGAAACAACAGAACCAACGGTTAGTACTTTAACACCACCTGCAAAAGGCAAGAAAGCTACCAATGCAGATCTCAGCACAAAACTGCAATCAGTATTTAAAGATGCCTGGAATAAAAAATATGCGCAGCATGCACAATGGATAATTGAGCTCTAATGGTTTAGTTAATCTTACAGGCGGTTAAACTAATTACTCATTACATTGTTACTTTGCTTAAAAATATTGAATGCGTATAGGTATAGTTTGTTATCCAACTTATGGCGGAAGCGGCGTTTTAGCAACGGAGCTCGGAAAAGCATTGGCAGATAAAGGCCATCATGTTCATTTTATAACTTACCAGCAACCGGTTCGGTTAAATGTTTTCAGCGCAAATATTT
>JBDUBY010000192.1:0-7353 GCA_040003735.1 Parafilimonas sp. | reverse complement strand
AAGGCAGGCCATTTAGATTAACTGATGTTGCGGGAAAAGTGATTGAAGAGATTGTAGCGTAACTTTTAGTTGTTGGCTTAAGCTCTAACCTTTCCGATTTCGATAGCTCAATTTTTGCCATACTTTCGAAACGCCTGAATAGTTTGATATATACCAAATCCTATAAAAATTTTACAGATAAAATCAATTAAAAAACTTAATGCGGATGGCTGGTATCTATTCATAAAATCTAAATCATGAGTTATAATTAAAAATCTAATAAAATATTTTATCACAATTGAGCAAGCATTTGAATAGCTTTCAAAATTTTTCCATCCCCATTGAAATGGCAATTGTTTAAGGCTTAGTAGATAAAACATAAATGAGATAATCGCTGTAGTCAACGTAAAACACAATCCTCTGAACCAACTTAAACCATGATTATTGGAAATTTTATTAAAATATATTAAAAATAGCTCGGAATAATTTCTTTGTTCTCTTAATTCCTTTTCATAAGCTTTCATTTCTTTTGAACGGAAATGTATTGCTTCAACTTGATTATTTATTCTAAGAAATTCATTTTTTATAATTCGAAAGGTTTCTCTATCTGCAGCTTTAACGTTCGCATTTAAGAAATCAGCTCCTTTCAAAAAGATTGCTTTTGAAACTTCCAGTTTTGAACATACAATGTGTTTAAACGATGCTACATCAGAAAATTCACAATTTTTAAATGTTATACTTTTAAAATTAGAGTTATCAAAAAAACTTCGTTTGTAAAAAATAGCTCCTGAAAAATTTGCTATAGATGCATCAATATTTTTAGTTGAGTTCATCCCAATTAATAAAAAAGAGCCATAAAATTTAGAGCCATTAAAGAATAACCATTTATCAAAAACAACCGAGTTAAAATATGCATCATCTTCAAAAACTACATTTATAAAGTTTCCGCTTGCCGGAGCAATGGAATAACTAAAAATACTATTATCGAATGAAATCTTAGATTTAAAAATTGAACCATTGAATATTGTGTTGTGAAAAAAAGATTCTTTGAAACTTGCATTTTCCACCGTGTTATTTCTAAAATAAAATTTAGTAGTTTTCTGCTCATCGATAACCATACCATTAAAATTAGCAGATGAGAAATGAGAGTTTTCTATGTGTAGTTGACCTGACAATCTAATACCATCGCAATTAAGAGATACTTTTTTATGGCAATGCAATTCTACTCTATTTTCAAGAAAAGCATTACTCATGTTTATAATTGAAGAAGGAAACTTTACTTCTAAATAAACCTTACCATGAAATTTACATTCAGAAAAATCTAAGACCGCATGATGTTCGAAAACTAAATAAATTTCATTTTCAAATTCGCAACCATTAAACCTTATGCTTTTAGGTTCCTGGACTGGCTCACTAACAACACCCGTAATATAATTCCTTTCTAATCGGATTTGATTAGAATCTCTAATCATCAAGTTGATTTCATATCCGGTTTTAGTGTCCATAATTAAATATAAAAATGAAATGTCAAGCCTCTATTGACGCATGTATAAATTACTTTTAGAAGCGTTTAAAAGGAAATATACTCTGTTTGTAACAGGTTTTCGCTTTCGCAAGAAAAACATTCGACGGGCATTTATAAGTGTAACATCACAACTGCAAACGATACTCTCCAGTATTATTTTCAAACACAACACTCAAAGAGAAAATTCCACTCGTAATATTTGTAGGATACCAATTACGATGTTCCGGCACAACAATAAATAAACCTTCATCATCTCCAATTGCACGAAAATGTTTTAATGGCGGCTGCTTCGAAAAATATTCAAGCTGGTATTGCTGCATCATTTCATTTACACGTGTATCAAATTGGTCGGCATTAAAAACAATTCCTATTTCGCTAACATTACGAATATGCTGCGGAGAAAATGGTTCATCCACTTCATCATGCAAATCAAATCTTGCAATTAACTCAACAATATTGCCAGCAGTGTCAAAAAAATAAACAGATCTTGCGTTCCAGTTAGTGAATTCAGCAATGTGACTTTTGTAGTCTTCAATCCATAATACTTCAACTTTATTTTTCAGCCATTGCAACGCTTCTTCAATTTTATTTGAAGGAATATTAAAAGCGAAATGATAAAAAGGTTGTTCTTCATTATTCGTTTGCTTAAATATTAATGTTGTTTTGCCTGCATTTATCGAAATAATTTCTTGCCCGGATTTTACAACCTTAAGCTGAAGTTTATTTTTATAAAAATCATACAGTGCATCTACATTTTTTGTTTGCAGTATTATTTCTTTGAACAACATCGAAAGATAAGATTAGGGTTGCTAATATATTCGTTATAAATTAAAAATAGTAACAGCAGATTTTCGCAAAAACATACAATGAATTTAAAAGCTTTGTTGCAAATTTACATTGATGGCTTCCGATAATAAAATCAACGTGCGCATCATACTTGCTTTTGCAGCCATTTATATTATTTGGGGCACAACTTATTTTGCTGTGCTGGTAGGCATTAAAACAATTCCGGCTTTTATTATGGGCGCTGTGCGTTATTTAATAGCAGCTACTGCTTTTCTTACATACGCAGTGTTTAACAAAGAGAAAATTTTTAACCATAGTGTATTAAAAAATGTACTGCTTGGTGCAATTATGCAAACCGGCGGTCAAGCAATTTTATTCTGGTCTGAAAAACATATTTCATCAGGATTTACAGCAATACTTGTAGGCACAGAACCAATATGGTTTATAGTACTAGACAAACCGCAGTGGAAATATTGTTTCAATAATAAACTTATACTAACAGGTATTGCTGCCGGCTTTGTTGGTATTATTGTTTTGTTTGAAAACCTGCTTGGAAGCTCTTTACATGCGCAACATTCGCTGCAGGTTATTGCTTCGATTGTAACGTTATTAAGTGCAATATTATGGGCAGGTGGTTCGCTGTATTTTAAATATCACCGCACAGAAGGTTCGTTGTATTTGAATCTTGGATGGCAATTAACCGGCGGGGTATTTTCGTGTATTCTTGTTAGCCTGTTTACACATGAATGGATTGGTTTTTCTTTCGCTGAGATTTCTGTTCAATCATGGATTGCTGTTTTTTATTTAGCGCTTGCAGGCTCTATTGTTGCATTTTCCTGTTACAACTGGTTACTCACGCAAAAGCCTGCGCCAATTGTAGGTACGTATGCTTATGTTAATCCTGTGATTGCAGTATTAGTTGGCAGCTTATTAGCAAGCGAACAGATATATATAAATCAGGTGGCAGGCATGATTATAATCCTGTTTTCTGCCTATCTTATTAATAAGTCTGGCGTAGAGTCAAACACAGGTTAAAATTATAAGATTTCCATCCTTCAACGGAAAAACGTCCGGGCGCCTGATCAAAAAATTATCAGGATTATTAAATAGCACGTTTACGTGTGTGACGATGATGTACAAAGAATTTATTATTTTTCTTTATTAAAATTTATATCGCTATAAATTTTATTTTTGACAGCAATAATAAAACCAGTAAGCTAACCGCAACAACAATATTATATAAAGAATTAATTGCTGTTTGTTCAGATTTCTAACCTGGTATTTAAGGAATTTGATTACTCATTTTAATAATAGCCATGAAATATTTTTTCTCTGTTATCGCTTGTTTTTTTGCTTTGCAAAATTTTGCACAGGATGGTCATTCTCATGATATGAATATGGACATGAAAATGAATGACAAGAGTTATTTGCCAAATGTTATTACACATGCAGTAATTAAAAGTTGGGGAGCATCCAATCTTTTTAAAACAGAATTAGATACTTCATCTTTAGTTTATCTTACAGGTAAACAGGAACATACCGTAACCATCAAAGCATTTCAACAAAAGTTTTATGATGATCCTTCAGTTTTAAAACCTGTATGGGTATTAGGTTATGTATCTGATGAAAGCAATCAGCCACCAGCTTTACCAGGGCCGGTTATTGTAGCTGAATATGCGCAACCAACGAAAATATTCTGGGTAAATAAAGTGTATGAAACTTTGCAAACCCAGGCCAATTACCAGCTATATCCTACATACGATGCAAAAACAAAAGCGCATCCATTTGTTCCTATTGTATATAATGTAAACGATCCGACGCATGTGCCGATGGTTGCGGATGCATTGTATCCTGATTTCAGACTATTTCCAAATGGCGTTGATCCGATGCATGAAAAATTGATGGATATGTCAACTTATTATAGCACTACAGTGCATTTGCACGGTGCTAATTTAACATGGCAAAATGATGGTTACCCAACTTCAAAATATTATCCAAAACCTGGTTCAGCAGCGGTTAATATTACATGGGGTTTGTTTGGAAAGTTTGAACAAAATAAAATTGGTCAGCATTATTTTTATCCGAACGTACTTCCTGAAGGAGAACGCAGTCTTATCAAAAGTAAAATGCAAAATGTTTCGTATTTGCCTAACGACAATATGAAATATGAAGGTCATCATGGCGCTATTTTATGGTATCATGATCATGCCATGATGCGTACTGCAACAGATATTTATACAGGCCAGGCAGGTGTGTATATTATAAAAGGTGAAGATGAAAAGGTTTTTTCTTCGCTTGTAAAATATAAGCATGATGTACCGCTTCTTTTTGCAGACAAATCTTTTACCGAGTCAAATTATTTGTATTACAACACTACGCAATCATTTTTTAATGGCAATACCCCGGAAGCTGAAGGCCAGCCTGAATTTTTTGGAAATACTATTACAGTAAATGGAAAGATTTGGCCTTATATGAATGTTAGTAAAAGTTTGTACAGGTTTAGAATTGTAAATGCATCTACCTCCAGGTTTTACCGCATTGCTTTAGCCAAATGGAAAGATGGTAAAATTGACACAACAGATAATGCAAAACTTAGCGCAAATTTTATACAGGTTGGCACCGAAGGAGGGTTTTTTCCTGACGGAAATTTTCCGCGCATAGGTAACGATAGCTCTGCGCTAACAATTGCACCTGCAGAACGTGTTGATGTATTGATTAATTTTTCTTCATTTGAACCAGGCACTTCATTAGTGTTATTGAATTACGCACCAGACGGGCCGTTTGGTGATGATGATTTACAATTTATTAATGATGATGGAACTTTTAGTGATCTTACAAATTATGTAATGCTATTTCACGTCAATCAAAATAGTCTTGCATCTTCTGCGGTTAGCGAATCAACCTTAACGAATCAATTAAATAATTTTTCTTCTTCACCAATTTATAAACAAACAACTTCATCGCAATATTTATATAGTAAATACAATAACAGTAATCAATTCAAAACAAATTTGCAAAAAGCGTTGAGTGCAGAATTAAATGGTGCTAACAATAAAGCGCAGCTTGTAAATAAAAGCCCACTTTCATCAATCTTTCCAAAAGAATCAGATCTGTTTAATAATGCCAATGTATTTAAGGTTAATATAACCGAAGCAGCGAATTACCAGGATTTACCTGAACCATATAAAAAATATATTGAGCGAAACCCGATGCTGCAAAACGATTTAGCATTTCCTATGGCTTTTTTAAATGAAACAGAATGGAACCAGGAAGCACATACAGGCGATACAAGTGCGAAGGATCAATATGAGAAAGTTGTTAATAATTATTCAACTGAAATATGGGCAATATGGAATGGTTCAGATGATGCGCATCCCATTCATATACATCTTAACAGGTTTCGTATTTTGGGGCGACAAAAAGCAGATGATGCAGGAAATCCTTTACCCGGTATTGAAAACTTTAGCTTGCCTGAACCAAATGAAATGGGTTGGAAAGATGTAGTAAGAGCCAAGCCGGGTTATATAAATTATATTATAATCCAGTATATTTTATATGATCCTTCGCAGGAAGGCCAGTTTGTATATCATTGTCATATCGCGGAACATGAAGACATGAGTATGATGAGAAGGCTTGTGATAAAACCAGACAATTCAGGAGCTAAATTTGTTTTGGCTTCTTATTGAAAAAATTAAAATTTCATTCAGCAATATGTGCTATCCGTATATGCAACAAAGCTTGCATGGCATATTGTAAACCTGCTTAAATTTATTCTTGTGATCTATCAAAAAAATATTTCTTTATGAAACTTACATCAATTGTTTTGCCATTGTTTACATTAGTTTGCATTACTGCATCAGCGCAAAAAAATATACCATTATACAAGAAGATTCTTTCATTATAAAAAATACAAACGGACAAACGCTTGGTTATTCTCCTTCTTCCGGCATTAAAATTCTTACTGTTGATGGCTTTGCTTTTAAAGACCTGGATAAAAATGGCAAACTTGATAAATATGAAGACTGGCGTTTACCATTTGATGTAAGAGCAAAAGATCTCGCAACAAAAATGAGTATAGAACAAATTGCAGGATTGATGTTATACAGCCGTCATCAGCCAATTCCAAATCCTTCGGGTGGGCCTTTTGCAGGAACTTATTATGAAACAACTCAATTAATAAAAATAAAGATTTAGTAAATCTTAATTTTCATATTCATTCACAGTTGTGTCAAGCTCGTTGATGATGCTGAGATAAGTAAGCTTGTAAGCATCAGCCATCGGCGATTCACTTATCCAGCTATGATTTTTTCGTGTGATTATAATTGTGTTACCAAGTTCATCTTTATGAATGTAAGGCATCACCATTACTGAACATTGTGACTGTTCAAAATTAAAAACAGCAATAGAACGAATGCGTTCACCACGATGGCTGAACTCAATGATTTTTGTCATAGAATATTGTTTTGCTTATTGGCAAGCAATTTTGGGATATTGGTCTCTAATAAATTGCTTAAACTATTAGAGTATGCAATAATACGGGCATTCAGAAAAAATAGTATGCTTAAAAGAGTAAAGTAATAGCCGAAGTGGTTTAATACAAACTATGTCAACGTTGCTATACCAGCACTTATAACTGGTGTATTCTAACAATCACGATCACATCATCAAATGCATATCGTAATGCTTTTGGTAAATGATTAACTACATTAATCTTCTATTTGTTTTTATTTTGTGATGATCAATTTTAAATAATCAAACTTGGAAACTGTTGCGTTATTTGTTGAACGAAATTCAATCGTAAGAAAGATCTGGGGCAAAGCTGATACAGTGATGTTCATCTTCGCAGGCTCGGCTGCTGAGTTTGCTTTGAATAAAGCTGTTGACTGGTTATACTTCACAGGCAAGTTACCGGCAGATCCCATTGGAAGATTATTTTCAACAGTAACTTATTCAAGAGCTATTATTTTTTCTGAGTTAAACAAAGCATACAAATCAATTGATAGAATAACAAGTATTCATACTGCTGTTGAACAAAACAGGAATGCGAAAATTCCCGATTGGGC
>JBDUBY010000448.1:0-7353 GCA_040003735.1 Parafilimonas sp. | reverse complement strand
CAACATGCGTTCCGCCTTCTATAGTATTAATATTATTTACGTAAGAAAAAATGTGTTCTTTAAAATCATCGTTATACGTTAATGCAACATCAACTGAAACGTTGGATGCTTCATCATAAGCCTCAACATATAATGTTTTTGGCAATAAAGGAGTGCGCTTTCCATTTCTGTCAAGCATCTCTACAAACTCAACAATACCACCTTCGCTAAAAAATATTTTTGAATAAATATTACCGTTGTCGTCTTTCTCACGCATGTCAGTCATTGTAATGCTGATGCGTTTATTAAGATAACTCAGTTCCCGCAAACGTCCTTCCAGAATATCCCTGTTATACGTTGTTGCCTGAAAGATGGTATGATCTGGCCAGAAATGAATATTAGTTCCTGTTGCTGATGATTCGCCAATTTCCCTTACAGCATATTGCGGAATACCGATATGATATTCCTGCTCAAATATTTTTCCATCACGCTCTACAGTTGCAAGCAGTTTGGAGCTTAATGCGTTTACGCAGCTTACGCCAACACCATGCAAACCACCGGAAACTTTATACGTGTTTTTATCGAATTTGCCGCCAGCATGTAAAACAGTCATTACAACTTCAAGTGCACTCTTTTTTTCTTTGGCCATAATTCCGGTTGGAATTCCGCGACCATCATCGTGTACACTTACGCTGTTGTCTTCATATATAGTTACAGAAATGTTTTTGCAATAACCCGCCAAAGCCTCATCAATAGAGTTATCTACCACTTCGTATACAAGGTGATGTAAGCCTTTAACACCAATATCGCCGATGTACATGGCAGGCCGTTTACGCACTGCTTCCAAACCTTCTAAAACCTGAATACTTTCTGCACCGTAATTTGCCTGGGAAGAGGAATCCTGTTGCTGTTCGTTCATAAAAAGAGAGGAGAAATTATCTTTAGAATATAAATAATTAAGTGGGCAAACTTACAAAAAATAAAGGGCTTTTCCGCATTTAAATCATGTTTAAACAACGTTTTAAGATTTGTTTTTTAATTTGATTTCTGTTCAAATATTTTAAATAAGAAATCTGCCAAAAGACTAAGTTCTCGGGCAAGCATCAGTAAAAATCTATATAGAATCAGTTGTGGAAATTGAAGTAATTATTAGCGCTAAAATTCCATGCAAAAACACATAATACAGCAAGCGCTTTAGACACATAAAAGTTGAGTGAAAGTTTCTCGTTAAATATATACACGAACATATTATTTAACCCTAAACCAACTATTGATATTAATATAAACTTGATCAAAAATATGTTGGTGTTTTGGCCGCTAACCTGAAAGGTCCATTTTAAGTTAATATAAAAATTATTTACTACGGCGCAGGTAAATCCTATGCTGTTGGCAAGATATTTATTTACACGCAGTTTTTCTTTCAAAAGCCATGTTACCAAAAAGTCTACGCACATGCCAATAAAACCTACAACACCAAACTTTGCCATCTTAATTAAAAATTCCATAGCGCAAAATAAAGTGTAAGAAATTTAATGCATGAATACTTAATGGTGTATGGTTGAATTTTTTTCGTGAAATTTGCAGATTGAGCAGAAGATATAATATGATACTATACAAAACAGATGCAGAAATTGAATTAATGAAACAAAGCGCAAGGCTTGTAAGTAAAACACTTACCGAAGTTGCCACGATGCTTAAGCCCGGCGTTACTACTTTTCAAATTGACAGGCTGTGCGCTGAGTTTATACGCGATCACAAAGCCATTCCTTCATTTTTAAATTATCGCGGTTACCCTTTTTCCATCTGCGCATCAGTGAATGATGTTGTCGTGCACGGATTTCCTAACAATCATGCATTAAAAGATGGTGATGTTGTTTCAATAGATTTTGGCGTGATATTAAATGGCTGGCATGGCGATCATGCTTATACATTTTTATTGGGCGAGGCCGGAGATGATGTTTTACAATTGTTGCGTGTAACAAAAGAATCTTTATATAAAGGCATTGAAAAAGCTGTAGCAGGAAACCGTGTAGGCGATATCTCGCACGCCATACAGGATTATACTGAACGAAAACATGGTTACGGTATTGTAAGAGAATTAGTAGGCCATGGTTTGGGAAGAAGTTTGCACGAAGATCCGCAGGTTCCCAATTACGGTAAACGCGGCATAGGAAAAACGCTGAAAGAAAATGTAGTGCTTGCCATTGAACCAATGATAAATATGGGCACTAAGGATATTTATACTGATGATGATGGCTGGACGATACACACACGCGATGGCAAACCTTCAGCACATTTTGAACATGATGTTTGTGTGAAAAAGAACAAAGCGCTTATACTTTCTGATTACTCCATTATTGAAAAAGCAGAACAGGCAAACATCAATCTAAATACGTCTTATTATACAGCCAAAAAAGCAGAAGTTGTATAACTTTATTCCAGTATGAAAAACATTAAAATAATAGAAGAAAAAATAATTGGCTTTGATAAAATCAATGGCTGGTCAGAAGCTAAAAGAGTAACAAGCAAAACAATTGCTTTTACCAATGGCTGTTTTGACATTTTGCACGAAGGCCACATTTATTCTTTATCGCAGGCCGCAAAAGAAGCAGATTTTTTAGTGGTGGGTGTAAATGCAGACAGTAGTGTAAAGAAATTAAAAGGCGAACACCGCCCGATAAATAATCAACATACACGCGCACTTATTTTAGCTTCTCTATTATTGGTTGATGCAGTTGTAATTTTTGAAGAAGATACGCCGATTGAACTCATAAAAAAAGTTATGCCTGATGTTTTGGTTAAAGGCGGCGATTATACTATTGAAACTATTGTTGGCGCTAAAGAAGTTATTGCCAATGGCGGTCGGGTTGTAGTAAATCCGTTAATTGAAAATTGTTCAACAACAGGCATCATCGAAAAAATAAAAAGTTTATAATCTTTAATTATCGGTAATTAAATTAACAGGTTAATATTATTTAGCGTATTGTCTTCACTAAACTTTTATCATTCCAATCTAAGAATTTGGTTACTTCCAAATCATATCAATTCTGTTTATTGCAAAATTTAATATTAGCTGCCATAACTGGTATTTATATTTGATTGTTGTATGAAAAATTTAATTCCAAGAGATATAAGCTGGCTCAGTTTTAATGCAAGAGTATTGCAGGAAGCAAGTGATCTTTCTGTGCCTTTGCGAGAGAGAATCCGTTTCCTAGGCATTCACTCCAACAATATGGATGAATTCTTTCGTGTGCGTGTTGCTACTTTAAAACGCATGGTTGAGCTGGGCGGCAAAAAAGGCAACATGCATCTTGAAGAAAATCCTGCGCATATTATTGATGAAATACAAACCATTGTGCTCGATCAGCAGAATGAATTTAACCGCATTTGGCTTGATATTTTAAAAGAAATGCAGGAGCAGAATATTTTCTTGATTGATGAAAAAAAACTCACTAAACCACAACAGCAATTTGTAAAAACTTTTTTTGAAGAAGAAGTGCGTTCCAACACTATTCCTTTAATGATTGAAAGCCTTCAGCAATTACCTTACCTGCGCGAAAAAAGTATTTATCTCGGCGTGGTAATGCGCAGAGAAGAAACTGCATACAACCAAAAATATGCATTGATAGAAGTGCCAAGCCGCATTGTTGGCCGCTTCATAAAATTGCCTTCACCAGAAGGCCAGCAGCAAATTATTTTACTGGAAGATATTATCCGTTTTAATCTTCCTTTTATATTTTCTTATTTTAATTATACAAGGTTTGAATCGCACATTTTTAAAGTAACAAAAGATGCAGAGCTTGATATTGATAATGATATAACTACTTCGTTTGTACAAAAAATTGAGAAAGGTTTAAAGAACAGAAGAGTTGGCAAAACAACACGTTTTGTTTTTGATAAAGAGATGGATGCCGGCTTGCTTGAATACCTGATGAAGAAACTAAACCTTACAAGAAAAGACAACATTATTCCGGGTGGTCGTATTCATAACTTCAGGCATTTTATGGATTTTCCTGACGTGTTTGCGCAGAAGAAAATTCGTCGCCAGCCTTTTACACATCCTGCATTAATTAATACTTCACGTGTTACAGACATCATTTTAAAACAAGATGTATTACTGCATTTTCCATATCATTCATTCAACTCTGTTATAGATCTTTTGCGCGAAGCGGCAATGGATCCTGAAGTAATTTCAATTAAATTAACTGCTTACAGGCTCGCGCCTAATTCAAAAGTTATTAATGCACTTATCAATGCAGTACGCAACGGCAAAAATGTAATTGTAATGCTTGAACTGCGTGCCCGTTTTGATGAAGAAGCAAATCTTGAATGGAAAGAACGTTTAGAAGATGAAGGCGTGAAAGTGCTTATCGGGATGCCTAATGTAAAAGTGCATGCAAAGCTTTGTGTTATTAAAAAAAGAAGCGGGAAAAAAACAATTCAATATGGCTTTGTAAGTACAGGAAATCTTAATGAAAGAACTGCCAGGGTTTATGCAGATGAATGTATGCTTACCGGCAACCGCAATGTAATGGCCGACATCAACCGCATTTTTAAATATCTTGAAAACCCATCTAAAGAAAAATATTTAAGTGGATGCAAAACATTGATGGTTTGTCCTGTTGCCATGCGCAATGAGATAATGCAATTAATAAATACAGAAATTAAAAATGCCAAAGCAGGAAAAAAAGCTTCTATTACTGTAAAGTTAAATTCACTTAGTGATCCGCAGTTAATTAATAGATTGTACGATGCATCTGAAGAAGGTGTAAAACTCAATCTTATTATCCGCGGAATATATTGTGCTAAATTTAAACATAAGCTAAAGAATAATGTTACCGCAATAAGTATTGTTGATGAATATCTGGAACATTCAAGGGTTATAATTTTTAAACATGGCGGCCACGAAAAAATATTTATTTCTTCTGCTGACTGGATGATACGTAATCTTGATCACCGCGTTGAAGCAGCGATACCTGTAAAAGATAAAGCGCTTTGTGCAGAACTGAAAGACATTCTCCGCATACAATTGCAGGATAATGTAAAAGCCCGTATACTGGATAATGAACTGCAAAATAAATATGCTACAACAACAGCTAAAAAAAGAGTGCGTGCACAAATTGAAACATATAATTACCTCTATAAAAAAATAAAACCTGTTGATGTAAAAGCAACCGAAGCAGTTAAATAATAAAAGAAATTAATGGCTTATATCTGATACATTCAGCATATTTGCACTTTGACATCTGGATATGTTTTATTCTAATGCAGGACCATATTCAGTTTACACACCTCAAATTTTATTCAGATGTCTATCAACAAAGAAATAAAAAAAATTACCACCAACACTTTACAGCGAATGAAAGAGCATGGAGAAAAAATTTCTATGCTTACTGCCTACGATTTTTCTTTCGCAAAAATTATTGACAATGCAAATATTGATGTGATACTTGTCGGCGACAGCGCCAGTAATGTTATGGCCGGCAATGAAACAACATTGCCAATTACATTAGAGCAAATGATCTATCATGCGTCTTCGGTTATTCGCGGCATAAACCGCTGCCTTGTTGTAGTTGATTTACCGTTTGGTTCTTATCAATCTAATTCGCAAATAGCGCTTGCATCTGCCATTCGTATTATGAAAGAAACGGGTGCGCATGCAATAAAATTAGAAGGCGGAGAAGAAGTGTTGGAAAGTGTAAAACGTATTATTTCTGCGGGCATTCCCGTTATGGGTCATCTTGGTTTAACACCGCAAAGTATTTATAAATTCGGTACTTATAATGTGCGTGCAAAAGAAGAATTAGAAGCAAATAAATTACGTAATGATGCAAAGCTTTTGGAAGAAGTCGGCTGCTTTGGAATCGTGTTGGAAAAAATTCCGGCACAACTTGCAAAAGAAGTAACAGAGAGTTTATCTATTCCAACTGTTGGTATTGGTGCCGGCAAATATTGTGATGGACAGGTTTTGGTAATGCACGATATGCTTGGCATAAACACAGAATTTAAGCCGCGTTTTTTACGTCAATATTTAAACATGTACGAGCAGGTAACAAATGCTGTACAGCAATATGTAAGTGATGTAAAAACAAATTCTTTTCCTTCTGATACTGAATCTTATTAATTATAAGATCAATACAAAAGTTCCGCCGATTATCATTACTGCGCCAATTACATCTTTTACTGAAACAGATTCTTTAAGAAATATTACTGCTAAAAGAATTGCCAGCGCCACACTTAATTTATCAACCGGCGCAACCTGCGATACTTTGCCAATTTGTAAAGCTCTGAAATAAAATAACCACGATAAACCTGTGGCGCATCCTGATAAAATTAAAAATATCCAGTTTTGTTTCGTGAAGTTTTGAATGCCCGGAATTTCACCTTTAAATAATGCAATGCCCCACACAATAATTAAAATAATCACCGTTCGTATAGCCGTAGCTAAATCAGAATCAATATTCTTAACACCAACTTTTGCAAAGATGGCTGTAAGCGCAGCAAAGAATGCTGAAAGCAAAGCGTATATCCACCACATAGTTTTTGTTTATAAAAGAACGGAATAATTTTTAATAATCGATTTAATAAACGTGTGTATTAAATTTATTTTTGCTGATATGAACCGCATTGATCGCTTATCCGCAATTCTTATCCAGCTTCAATCGAAAAGATTGGTGAAGGCGCAACACATTGCTGATAAATTTTCTATAAGCCTGCGTACCGTTTACCGCGATGTGCATGCTTTACAGGAAGCTGGTGTACCTATAATTGGCGAAGCCGGCACAGGTTATAGTTTAATGGAAGGCTATAAACTTCCGCCCGTAATGTTTAATGCTGATGAAGCTTCGGCATTATTAACTGCATCCAAACTTATGCAATCAAAAACGGATGCAGGTTCAATAAAACATTACACTTCAGCATTAGATAAAATAAAAGCAGTTTTAAGGCTTACTGAAAAAGATTATTTAGAAGAAATTGATGAACATATTGCAGTGGTGCAACATCCTGCCATTCGTTTTCAATCACCACCTGAATTACATCTTCAACCAATTTTGAAAGCCATTGCCAATGCAACTGTTGCCGAAATAATTTATGCTTCAATTGAAAGCGAAGAAAAAACAAAACGAAAAATTGAGCCTGTCGGTATTTACAATTTTGGCAATCACTGGCATCTTATTGCCTTTTGCAGGTTAAGAAATGATTATCGAAATTTCAGAACAGACAGGATTGAAAAATTTACTTGTACTGATGAGCGCATTTCAAAAACACATCCGCCATTACAGGATTTCATTAATAAAATGTCGGCAAAACGCGAAGTGAAAAAAGTTATCATTGAAGCAGAGCGTGACATTATAAAATATTTCGGCGAACAAA
>JBDUBY010000114.1:0-7357 GCA_040003735.1 Parafilimonas sp. | reverse complement strand
AAAATGCGTGGCATTGAAAGCAATGGAATGATATTAATGGCGGAAGATAAAAGTGGTAAACTCATTTTCGTAAATCCTGATGAAGATACAGATGCAGGAAGCGGAGTTAGTTGAGAGAAGCTATTAGCTGTTGACTTTTAGCTGATAGCTTTTCGACGTACAAATGAGTTATTCTGAATCAAGTTCGGGAAAGGCTGCACCGTGATGCCATGAAATAAAGCAGCTGATAACATAAAAATATTTTACATCATTAACGAGTGATATATCATGAAAAATTTACCATTAAATCCGCAGATCTTTATTGAGAACAGGAAGCGTTTTGTAAAAGAAATGAAACCCAAAAGCATTGCTATTTTTAACAGCAATGATGAAGTGCCGAGTAACGGTGATGCATTGTATAGATTTCAGCAAAATACAAGCCTGTATTGGCTTTGCGGTATTGAGCAGGAAGAAACAATGGTAATATTATTCCCGGATAATCCAGACGAAAAATATAGAGAAGTATTGGTGTTGGTAAGGCCTGTTGAATTAAAAGAAAAATGGGATGGAAGAAGATTGCGTGCGAAAGAAGCAACGGAATTAAGCGGTATCGAAAATATTGTTTGGCTGGATAGTTTAGATGCGTTGTTGCAGAAATGGATTCATGCTGCTGACACAATTTATTTAAACACGAATGAGCATGACCGCAAATCAACTTCATTTTATGGAACAAGAGATTACCGTTTTGTGCAGGAAATGAAAGAGCGTTATCCTTTGCATAATTATGAACGTGCCGCAAAGATTTTATTTAAGCTGCGTGCTGTAAAAACAAAGTATGAAGTTGAAGTAATTTCAACAGCAATTGATATAACAGATAAAACATTTCGCCGCTTATTGCAGTTTATAAAACCGGGCGTAATGGAATATGAAATTGAAGCAGAAATAATGCATGAATTTTTGCGCAACCGTGCAAGAGGCGAAGCGTATGGAAGCATTATTGCAAGCGGCGATCGTGCAAGAACATTGCATTATATTTTTAATAATGAAGAAACAAAAGACGGTGAATTAATATTGATGGATTTTGGCGCAAACTACGCCGGTTATGCGGCTGATCTTACAAGAACAATTCCGGTAAACGGGAAATTTACGGAACGTCAAAAGCAAGTTTATAATGCTTGTTTGCATTTACATAACTACGCAAAAAGTTTATTAAAACCCGGCGTTACACTTATGGATTACCACGAGAAAGTTGGTGATGAAGCAACGAAGATCTTTGAACAAATTGGGTTGCTTACAAAAGAAGAAATAAAAAATGAAGACAAAGAAAATCGTGTGTACAGAAAATATTTGTATCACGGTATTTCACATCATCTTGGTTTGGATGTGCATGATCTTGGATCATTTACTGAGCCTTTAAAAGAAGGCATGGTGTTAACTGTTGAACCGGGAATTTATATTGAACAGGAACAAATGGGTATCCGCATTGAAAATAATATATGGTTAACAAAGAATGGTAATATTGATTTGATGAAGAATATTCCGCTTGAGGCAGATGAGATTGAGAGGTTGATGCAGTCAACAGTAAACCGATAACCGTTTACCGATGGCGTTTAAATTTGAGAAATTGAAAATATGGCAACTCGCTTTAGAATTATGTGGCGAGATCTCGGATATGGTGAAAAGTTTTCCAAAAGATGAACTATTTATTCTTACATCTCAAATAAAAAGAGCAGCAGATTCTGTTGTATTAAATATTGCTGAAGGTTCAACATTGCAATCAAAAACAGAGTTCAGAAGGTTTCTTGTAATTGCAAATCGTTCTGCCTTAGAAGTTGTTGCTTGCTTGTATCTTTCCATCCAAAGAAAATATATTACTGAAAGCGTTTTCGATGATAAATATCAGAAATATGAAAAACTTGCCATGATCCAGGCGCTTATAAAATCGCTTGGTGATTCGGACAACGGTTAACGGTCATCAGTCAACTCAACAAATGAAGCAACTTCCCAACATCATCACATTACTTAACTTATTCTTCGGATGCATTGCCATTGTTTACATTTTGCAACCGGGGTTGGTTCCTTTGTATAATTCAAATGATCTTACATTAATTCCTGATGTTACAGATCTTGGAACACAATATGTGAGCATTCCCGAGCAAATGTTTATGGCTTCTTTGTTTATTGGTCTTGCCGCTGTGGTTGATTTTTTTGATGGCTTTGTTGCACGATGGATGAAAGCAACTTCAGCAATTGGTATGCAGTTAGATTCTTTGGCTGATGTAGTAAGTTTTGGTGTGGCGCCATCATTAATTATTTACCAATTTTTGCGTTTGAGTTTTGCGCAGCATGAAAATGGATTAGATATAAATACGGTTTTTTTATTGCCTGCTTTTTTTGTTGCCTGCGCCGGTGCTTATCGTTTAGCAAGATTTAATATTGATACAGAACACACGAATTATTTTAAAGGGTTGCCTATACCTGCAAATGGTTTATTAGTGGCATCTTTTCCATTAATTTACTGGACGAATAATTATACAATTGTTACAGATGTTTTAATTAATTCATGGTTTTGGTATGCACTAATCATTATTCTTTCTTGGCTGATGATTTCAAAAACACCAATGCTTGCATTAAAGTTTTCAAACATCAGTATAAAAAAATTAATGCCTTTTATAATTATTGCTGTGGTTGCAGTTGCATCAGCATTTTTTATTCAATGGCTTGCAGTGCCTTTAAGTTTTTTGGTATATGTTATTTTATCTTTGCTCAACAAACAACCATCATGACATATAATGTTCAAATAAAAGTGATGTTATTAAAAGATTTACTTGATCCGCAGGGGAAAGCTGTGCAGCAAGGTTTAAAAAACTTAGGCTTTAATGGTGTGAATGATGTGCGTATCGGTAAACACATTACTTTACAAATTGACGCAACCTCAGAAGAAGAAGCAAAAAAACTTGCAGATGATGCATCAAAAAAACTGCTTGCAAATCCGGTTATGGAATTTTACGAAATTGAAATGGTTAACTAATTCGATAATTAGCCAATTTGATAGTTAGTTAATTGTCGAATTGCCGAATTTTCTAATTGTTGAATTATGCTTTATCTCGTTCCCACACCACTTGGCAATTTAAAAGATATAACGCTTCGTGCCCTTGAAGTTTTAAAATCAGTTGATGTTATTTTGTGTGAAGACACCCGTACCTCCTCTAAACTTCTTCAGCATTATCAAATTCATAAACCTTTGTCGCCTTATCATCAACATAATGAACATAAAATTCTCAATCATTTAATAGAACAATTACAAGCCGGTAAAACGATGGCTGTAATTACCGATGCAGGTACGCCAGGTATTTCAGATCCTGCGTTTTTGTTAGTGCGAGAATGTTTAAAAAATAATATTAAAGTTGAATGTTTGCCTGGTGCAACAGCGTTTGTTCCGGCACTTGTAAATAGTGGTTTGCCAATTAACCGTTTTGTTTTTGAAGGATTTCTTCCACTAAAAAAAGGCAGGCAAACTTTGTTTAATAAGTTAGCTGAAGAAGAAAGAACAATGGTTTTTTATGAAAGTCCTGTTCGGCTTGTTAAAACACTGAAAGACTTTATTAACTATTTTGGCGCAGAAAGAAAATGCAGTGTTAGCAGAGAGTTAACAAAGATGTTTGAAGAAAATTTTCAGGGAAGTTTGTACGAAGTTTGCAAACACTTTTCAGATAAGAATGTAAAAGGTGAGATAGTAATAGTTGTTGAAGGAAAGCTTTAAATAATCATGAAAAAAACAATTCTCTTTTTTTTATTTCTCTCTGTTGTTGTTTTAGCTGATGCGCAGTTAAGAAAAATTCCTGCAGATGTTACGGATGCATTTACCTCGCGTTATCCGCACGCCACAAGGGTTGAATGGAGAGATAAACTCCAATATTTCGAAGCCACATTTGAACTGAACAATGCAACTATAACTGCTAATTTTTCTTCAAAAGGCGATTGGGAAGGCAGCGAACGTATGGTGAGTTTTGATGATTTGCCGGATGATGTTCGTGATGGATTTTTAAAAAGTAAATATTCAGACTGGAAGAAAAATACAATGACTGAAACACAGGAATTAGGTAAGCCTTTGCAATATCGTATCAGCGTGCAAAAATCAGGTATCCAAAAAAAGAATTTGTATTTTGATACAAACGGCAAACTGCTGAAAGAAGCAATTGCTTTATAATTATATCTCTTTATTACTTTGTTGTAATCGCCATTTTACACACAATTTTTATTTAGAAAATGATCAACAAAATTAATTTTACATTATCAGTTGTTTTAATTTTTTCGGCTTTACAAATTAATGCGCAGCCTAATCGTTGGCAGCAACGTATTGCTTACAACATTGATGTGAAAATGGATGTTGCAACCAATCAATTTACAGGCGTTGAAAAAATAGATTACTGGAACAATTCTCCTGATACTTTAAACCGTGTTTTCTTTCATCTTTACTGGAACGCATTTCAGCCCAACAGTATGATGGATGTACGCAGCCGTGAACTGGGTAAAACAGTTTTAGGTACAGATAAAGATGGTAATGAAGTTCGTGATTGGGATGATCGTGTTCGTGATCGCATCCAGCATTTGCAACCTAATGAAATTGGTTATGACAGCACAACGTATGTAAAGCTGAATGGCGTTTCACAAAAATTAATTTATCATGAAACCATATTGGAAGTTGATTTAAAAACACCATTACTTCCCCATTCAAAAAGCAGTTTTGAAGTTGCTTTTAATTGCCAGGTTCCATTGCAAATTAGAAGAAGCGGCAGAGATAATGCTGAAGGTGTTCGTTACAGTATGAGCCAGTGGTATCCGAAAATGGTTGAGTATGATTATGAAGGATGGAACGCAAACCCATATATAGCAAGAGAATTTTATGGTGTTTGGGGAGATTATACTGTGAACATCAACATCGATAAAAATTATATGTTAGCTGGCTCGGGCACTATACAAAACCCAAATGAAGTTGGATACGGATACCAGGCAGATAATGTAAAAATCAAAGCACCTGTTGGTAAAACATTAACCTGGAAATTTGCTGCACAAAATGTGCATGATTTTGTGTGGGCTGCTGATACTGCTTATGCGATGATTAAAAAGCAAATGCCAAACGGACCATTGTTTTATTTTGTGTACAAGAAAGTAGATTCTTTACAAAACATGTGGGATAATCTTGCAGGCAAAATTGAAAAAGCATATCCTTTTATTGAAAAGACCTTTGGCGCTTATCCATATAAAAATTATTCATTTATACAAGGTGGCGATGGCGGTATGGAATACCCAATGGCAACGCTTATTAAAAATGCAAGTGTTGGTAGTGCTATTCATGAATTTATGCATAGTTGGTACCAGGGAATGATGGGTACAAATGAAAGTTTATGTCCATGGATGGATGAAGGTTTTACAACTTATGCTGAGTTACGTACAAGTGCCTGGTTACGAAGTGATACCGGGTTTGCATTTAAAAACTCATATAATTCTTATTTTAGAATTGTAAAAAGCGGGAAAGAAGAAGCGCTGAGTACACATGCTGATCATTACAATACTAATTATGCTTATAGTGTTGCATCATATTCAAAAGGTTCAATGTATTTATCGCAATTAGGTTATATAGTTGGCGAAGAAAATCTTAATAAAATTTTATTGGAATATTATAATGAATGGAGATTCAAACATCCTAATCCAGATGATTTTGTACGCATTGCAGAAAAAGTAAGTGGCATAGAATTGCAATGGTACAATCAATACTGGATCAATACAACCCGCACCATTGATTATGCAATTGGTGATATAAATATGAATGGCAGTAATGCATCAATAACATTAAAGCGAATAGGTTTAATGCCAATGCCCGTTGATGTTTTAATTACTTATAAAGATAGCGCGCAGGAAATTCATTACATTCCAATGAATTTAATGTATGGTGTAAAACCTGCAGAAAATAATATAAAAAGAATTGTACATGATGAATGGAAATGGGTTGATCCTGAATATACCTTTAATTGTACAAGACCTGTTACAGATATTAAATCAATTGAGATAGATCCAAGCCAGCGCCTGGCGGATATAAACAGGGTAAATAATAAAATTGTTGTTCCATAATCTTTTAACAAATACACAAGGCAACCTAATAAACCGCTTTGCGTATTAAGAAGCTGTACCGGGAAAACAAAAAAATACCTCGACTACCATTGAACTTTTATATTAGAAATCATAGCAATTTTAATTTGGAATGAATAGGGTATCGGGCTACTTTTGCGTGCTTTTGGAGGAAATTAAAAAAAATAGAATGTTTAAAACTGCTTTTCGCTTCTTTAGTTATTGTTTAGCATTCGCACTTCTTACAAACATTATTTCTTGCAAAACAGAGCGTGTTGCTTATTTTAAAGATGTACCAGATTCTACATCAGCAAAACGTGTTTTGCAAACAATACCACCAGCCGAAGCAGCAAGTGTTAGGCCGGATGATGTGCTGAACATAACTATTCAAACATTAGACCCTACTGCAAACAGCCTTCTTAACCAAGGCAATCTTCCTGTAAATTCTGGCGCTGTTACCGGTTCAAGTACAAACACCACAACACAGGCAGTTATTTCAGGCTATCTTGTAAATAAAGATGGCTATGTGCATTTGCCTTACGTGGGCGATGTGTTAGTTAAGGGCTTAACATCAGACCAGGTTAAAGAACTTGTAACACAAAAGATTTCTGTTTATTTTAAAGATCCCGTTGTAAACGTAAGGTTTACAAATTTTAAAATAACTGTGTTGGGTGAAGTAAAAAATCCTACAACATTTCTTATTCCCAACGAAAACCCAACCATCTTTGATGCATTAGGTCTTGCCGGAGATATTACGTTGTATGGAAGGCGCGATAATATAATGCTGATAAGAAATGATGTTGATGGGAAGAAAGATATTGTAAGGCTTAATTTAGACAGCACCAGCGCTATAACCTCTCCTTATTTTTATCTCAAACCAAACGATGTTTTATACGTTGAACCAACATTAGACAGGGTAGCAAGCACCAGCAACTACAGAACCAGGGATGTTGCAATTATAGCAAGCGCTCTATCTTTAATGGTTGTAATTGTAGCACGCCTTATTCAATAATTAAGTTGAATATTTTTTTAAGTGAGATAATCGATTAAATCTAAACAGGATTTTTATGCAGGATTTAAATAATACTGAGTTTACAACAAACAATGCCAGGCAACACCAGGATGTTGATATTAAATTTTTGTTTGGAAAAGTGTTTGGCAACTGGTATTGGTATTTAATTGCCTTTATACTATTTGCACTTATTGGCTTATTAACAATTTTGTTTGTATCGCCACATTACACTGTTAC
>JBDUBY010000142.1:0-2232 GCA_040003735.1 Parafilimonas sp. | reverse complement strand
TCAATTTCCTGGTTGCATAAAATTTTAGAATAGAACTTTTGCTGTTTGGTTCGTTCCGGGTTTGTTTTATTTAGAGCGATAATATCATTGCCAATGCTGATCAACTTTTCTCTTTCATTTTTTCCATAATCACATCAATACAACTTCCTGCATTATGAATTTTTTCTGCAGAATCAGGGTCAATTTCAATGTCATATCTTTCTTCTGCATCAATAATAATATCTACAAGGTTGGCAGAATTTATTTTTAAATCCTTAATAAATTCTGTTTCGTCATTCATTGAATTAAGGACCTGTTTATCCATGGTATAAGGCGCTAAAACTGCTTTTAATCCCTCTAAAACTTCTTGTCTGCTCATTACTTTTTATATTTTGAAAATATTACACAGGCATTTACATCGCCAAATCCAAAATTAGCTTTGGCTACAATATTTAAATTTTTATTTATTTTTTTTACCGGAAAAGATCCGGCGCTTGCAATATCAATAATTTCCGGATTTGGATCTTCAAGATTAATATTTGGGTGAACAAACTGATGCATAATCTGCAATACCACTCCGACAATTTCAATTGATCCCGCCGCACTTAAACAATGTCCTATCATCGATTTCACTGAATTGGTTAGTGGAAAATTATCACCTTTCCTATTTAATGCAACAGACCAGTTCTCTATTTCCATCTTATCAGCTATGGTTGCGGTTAAATGGCCACTTATTAAATCAATATCTTTTGATTCAATGTTTGCATTATTCAATGCATCAGTTATGCAATGTACAACTCCTTCTGCATTTGGCGAAGTCATAGAACCTGTGCCTTGTTGCGCTCCGGAGTTTGTTGCACCACCTAAAATTTCTGCGTAAATAGTTGCGTTTCTTGCCAGTGCAAAATTCAAATCTTCAAGCACCAAAGCACCGGCACCAGAGCCTGGAATAAAACCTCCGGCCGTTGCACTCATTGGCCGCGAAGCTTTTTCCGGAGTATCATTGAATTTTCTTGAAAGAATACGCATAGCATCAAAAGCGCCAAATATATAATTATCTATATATTCATTGCTGCCAACCAGCATGCGCTTGGCCATTCCATGTTTTATATATTCATAACCCATTAAAACAGCCTGTGAGCCGGTAGCACACGCAGACGAATTTGTAATAATTCGATTGCCTAAACCAAGCAAGCCTGTAATATATGCTGTAGAGCCGCTGTTCATTAACTGCTCCACCATGCGCGACCCTAATTTTCTTGATTGTTTAGAATCAACCAAAGCAATAATTCTTTTCATTGCTTCCGTATCGGCAACACTGTTGCCAAATACACAACCGGTTTCCCAATGTACTTTTCCATCGTACAATTTATTGCCCGCATCAAGCCACGCATCTGCGGCAGCTTTAATAGCATAACCAATAGTGCTGCCTTTTAATCCATGAAAAGTTACTTCAGAAAGATAATCTTTTAGGTGGCTGAAATCAAAATCAGGAACGCCGCAAACCTGGCAATTAAAATGCAGGTCTTTATATAACGGAATAAATTTTATACCAGAAATACCATTTTCAATAGCATTTAAAAAAGCAGGAACCCCAACTCCGTTTGGCGCAACAACTCCCATTCCTGTAACTACAACCCGGTTACTCATTTTTATATCTGGGTTAGGTTATTTTTTAATGATTCCGGAAAACATTCCACGCGCAATTAATTCATCATTGTCATTCTTCATTTCTATATAACATTTAAGCTTATTAAAACGAAAATATTGTTTTTTAGAAATCACTGTAACTTTTTCGCCGGGCATAACCATTTTAAAAAATGAAACTTCTGTTGAGGTGAGCAGAGGGAAAATATTTTCATCTTGTTTTAGATTAATTTTTTCGTTTGAATTTAATATTAGATAAATGCCTAATACTACTAAACCAATCTGCGCCATTATTTCTGAAATAATAGCACCCGGTGTTACAGGGTTTCCGGGAAAATGATCTTCATAAAAAAAAGCATCTTTTCTTAAGTTATAATTTCCGATAACACCATTTTCATCAAGCGATAAAATATCATCTACAAAGCGAAATGATGATTTGTATGGGAGTTTATCTAAGATATCAGCGTACATATTTGTTGCTTAAAAATTAACGGCAGTGTTCGCCTCCATCCACATGAATTAAAGCGCCGTTTATCCACGCTGCTTCATCAGTGCATAAAAGATAAATAACGTTTGCCACATCTTCAGGTTTTGTAATTCTTCCCA
>JBDUBY010000446.1:0-24679 GCA_040003735.1 Parafilimonas sp. | reverse complement strand
CCATTGCTTGTTTTTCTACCTGCTTGCTGCCGGGAACAACCCATACTTCAACATCGTTTGCTTTATGTTTTCCTTTTACAAAAGATGCAACCATTCTTAAATCTTCAATGCGTGCATTGGTGCAACTACCGATGAAAACATAGTCCACTTTTTTGCCTTTCATTGAAGCACCGGGCTCAATGCCCATATAATGCAAACTCTTTTCGTAAGAAGGTTTATCTTTTATATCAATTTCATTTAACGATGGAACATGGCCATTAATACCGATGCCCATTCCAGGATTTGTTCCGTACGTTATCATCGGTTCAATATCTTCTGCTCTGATGTTAAGTTCTGCATCAAATTGTGCATCATCATCGCTAAATAAAGTTTTCCAATATCCCAATGCCTTATTCCATTCATCATTTTGCGGTGCAAACTTTCTTCCTTTTATATAATTGAAAGTAGTTTCATCAGGCGCAATTAAACCGCAACGTGCACCCATTTCAATACTCATATTGCAAATAGTCATGCGTGCTTCCATCGAAAGATTTCTTATCGCATTTCCTGCATATTCAACTGCATAACCTGTTGCGCCACTTGCAGATATTTTCGAAATAATATGCAGAATAATATCTTTTGAAACAACACCTTTATTTAATTCGCCATCAACGTTTATGCGCATGAGTTTTGGTTTGCTTTGCATTAAACATTGGGTTGCCAAAACCATTTCTACTTCGCTTGTTCCGATGCCAAAAGCAATTGTACCAAATGCACCGTGTGTTGATGTATGACTGTCTCCGCACACGATCGTCATGCCGGGTTGTGTTACGCCGAGTTCGGGACCAATGATGTGAACGATGCCTTGATACGGATGGCCTAAACCATACAATTCAATTCCAAATTTTTCGCAATTTTCTTTTAATGTTTGAACTTGTATTCGTGATAATTCTTCTTTGATGGGAAGATGCTGATTAATTGTTGGTACATTATGATCAACTGTTGCAACAACCTGTTGCGGACGAAAAACTTTTAAGCTACGTTGCTCTAAACCTTTAAATGCCTGCGGACTTGTTACTTCATGAATAAGATGCTTATCAATATATAAAACAAATGGTCCGCCTTCAATTTGCTTTATAACATGTTTATCCCAAATCTTTTCAAATAATGTTTTAGCCATTTTTATTTTTTAAACCAATAAGTTGCAAAGACACGAAGATTAATTTTTTGTTGTGCCTTTGTTTCTTTGTATTGCTGAATAACATTTTAAAAGTACAAGTGAGTGACACAACCGTGATGCCATGAAAAACCACAGCTCGTCACCAAAAATATTATACAACTTCTGCAGGATGATAAGTGTTTGCAATTGTATGCAGGTCTTCATCTTTCACTTCTTTTTTTCTATCGGCAACAATTAAAAACTGCTTGTACAAAACATCAATATCGTTGCGGTTAAATGTATAACCAATCTTTTGAAAACGATGCGCCAACGCACTTCTTCCGCTGCGTGCAGTTAAAACAATTTTGCTGCCGCCGGCACCAACATCTTCAGGTTTTATAATTTCATATGTTGAATTATCTTTTAAAAATCCGTCCTGGTGAATGCCACTTGAATGTGCAAATGCATTGCTGCCAACAATGGCTTTATTTGGTTGCACCGGCATGCGCATTGTATCACTCACTAAACGACTGATTGGATTTAATTGTTCTGTTTGAATGTTGGTATAAAAACCCATGTAAGCATGTTGCTTCATCACCATTACAACTTCTTCTAATGATGTGTTGCCCGCACGTTCGCCTAAGCCATTTATTGTACATTCAATTTGACCTGCACCTGCAATTACGCCTGCAATTGAATTCGCCGTTGCCAAACCTAAATCGTTGTGACAATGACAAGAGATTGTTGCTTTATCAATGTTGGGAACATTATTAATTAAGTAAGCTATTTTTTCGCCGTATTGATGTGGTAAACAATAACCTGTTGTATCGGGAATGTTTACAACAGTTGCACCTGCTTTAATTACGCATTCAATAACTTTTGTGAGATAATCATTGTCTGTTCTGCCAGCATCTTCAGCATAAAACTCAACATCATCAACATAATTCTTTGCCCATTTTACGCATTGAATTGCGCGCTGTAAAATCTCTTCTCTTGTTGCTTTAAATTTTGCTTTGATGTGTGAATCCGAAGTGCCTATTCCTGTATGTATGCGCGGATGCCTTGCATAGCGCAAAGCTTCGCCGGCAGCTTGTATATCTTTTTCAACCGCCCGGCTTAAACCGCACACGATTGTATTCTTTATCACTTTTGAAATTTCTTCAACCGAAGAAAAATCACCAGGACTTGAAATAGGAAAACCTGCTTCAATAATATCAACACCTAAGTTTTCAAGTGCCAATGCCAGTTGAATTTTTTCTTTTGTATTGAGTTTACAACCCGGCACTTGTTCACCATCTCTTAGAGTGGTGTCAAAAATGTTAATCTTTTTTGTTTGCATATTGCATTTGTTAGATAAAGAACTACAGACTGATTAATTTTGGGGCAATTCAGACTGCTGAGTTTATAAAATTATGAATACAGTATGCTGCCGGGAAATCAATTTAAGCAATGTTTTACGGTTGTAATTACATCATAATTTAGTTAAAAACCTTTACAGCACTGCATTTGAAGTAATTTTAATTACGATGGCTAACAGGAATACAGACGAACTTTTTCAACTGATACAATCTCTCAGCAAATCTGAAAAACGATTATTTAAACTGCATGTAAAACGCATTTCAGGTACTGATGATTTAAAAATTCTTGCTTTGTTTGATGCGCTCGACAGCATGACGGAATACGATGAAGAAAAATTATTACGCAAAAATCCATCAATACAAAAACAGCAGCTTTCTAACATGAAGGCTTATTTATACAAACAAATTCTTTCAAGCCTTACGCATTCTTCACCTGATATTGAAACGCAGTTAAGCGAACAAATCATCTATGCAAGATTGCTCTATAATAAAGGGCTGTATATGCAGGCGCTTAAGGTGCTTGATAAAGTGAAAACGTATGCGAAAGCAAATGATCAATCAACCTACAGAATGCAGGCTTTAATATTTGAAAAGAAAATTGAAGCATTACATATAACACGAAGTTTTGAAAACAGGGCTGAAGAATTATCGAGAGAATCTGAAGAAGTGAACAGGCGTGTTTCATTATTAAACAGGCTTTCTGGCTTTGCACTTCAATTATATAGCTGGTACATTCAAAACGGGCATGCAAGAGATGAAAAAGATGTAAAAGCGCTTGAGGCTTTTTTCTATGCAAACCTGCCTGAATGCGATTTATGTAAGATGGATTTTTATGAACGTTTATATTATTACCAGGCTTATTCGTGGTACACATTTATCCTGCAGGATCTTTTAGCGTATTATAAATATTCTCAAAAATGGGTTTCGCTTTTTTCGGAAAATATTCAAATGAAAGATGTTGAATCTATTCAGTATGTAAAAGGAATGCATAATTTATTATCGGCACATTTTGTTTTATTAAATCATAAAGGTTTTGAAGAAACATTAAAAGAGCTGAATGAATTTGCGGCATCAGAAGCCGGGCAAAAAGATGCGAACACACAAATTCAAACATTTGTTTATTTACAAATAGCCGAGCTGAATAAACATTTTATGCATGGAAGTTTTACAAAAGGATTAAATCATGTTTCTTACATTAAAGAAAAGATAGAAGAATATAAATTGCATATTGATACGCACATCGTACTTGTGTTTTATTATAAAATTGCATGCTTATATTTTGGAAGCGGCAATAACGAAAAAGCAATTGAATATTTAAACCTGATTATAAACCGCAAGCCAGATTTAAGAACAGATTTGCATTGTTATGCAAGGCTGCTGCATCTTATTGCGCATTACGAAATGGGCAATTACGATTTGGTAGAATATCTCATCAAGTCTGTTTATCGCTTCATGTCAAAAATGCATAATTTAAATGTTGTAGAAGAAGAGATTTTTAAATTTTTGAAGAAGTCATTCTCCTTAACATCATCAAAAATTTTGGCTGAATTCAAACCTTTAAAAGAAAAATTTGAAGCCATTAAAGGCAAGCCGCTGGCAACACGTTCATTTATGTATCTTGATATAATTGGCTGGCTCGAAAGTAAAATTGAGAACGTTCCCGTTCAGGAAATTATCAGGAACAAATATTTAGTTTCTAAAAAAAATCGCCAGCCTGCTGATGTAATTTCATAAAGCTTCGCTTTATTTTTTTTATTATTTAACCGGCAATTGTTTTTCATAGCATCTTCGTTGCGTCGCACACTGCAACTGTTGAATATAAATCGGCTAATGCTAAACTGCAAAATCTTTGGGCAAACAGAACCAAAACTGATGAATACGGTGCTTACTTATATTCCGATCTTGCAGTGCAAATGCTAATAATTATTTATAAGGAATATCAACTACGTTGTATGCAGACAGCACATATCTTGATCCTGATTGCCTAAGACCGTTTTAACTTAATTAAGACTTACAATAAAACTGTTGTTTTTTCTAATGCCTTCTTTAAATATATGTTTCAATCTCGGACGCCTAGTTATTATTACATGTTTTTCAAGATCAAATATTTCATTAGAAGTTGTAAAAGTTTCAAAAGATTCAAGAAAAGGAAATAGAGTTTTTATGCAAGCTATTTCGCGATCAACCTTCTTATCGTCGTAACTACTTTTTTTTACTGTTATTAATAATTCTCTTTCCATATAAGCTCTTTGTTTAATATACAGGCAAAAAAGATTCCGAATAATTTTTTTATTGATAAAGACAATATAAAAAGAAATAAGCTATACGCTTTCCTCAAAGTGGGAAACATTATTTACATACCTGTAACAATAAATTCTGTTCTCCTGTTTAAAGCTTTGCCTTCATCTGTTGTATTGTCAGCGATTGCATGCGTTTCTCCAAAGCCCTTTGCAGCAAGGCGTTTAGCATCAATTCCCTTACTTATTAAATAATTAACAACAGACTTTGATCGGTCTTCAGAAAGCTTTAAATTATCGGCAGCATTACCTACATTATCTGTATAACCATTTATTTGAATTTTAACCAAAGGGTTATCATTCATAAGTTGAACTAACTTATTTAATTCAATCATGCTTACAGGTTCGAGTTCAAAAGACTTTGAAGGAAACTGAATGTTTTTCAAACGAACAGTTGCGTTCAATTCAACCGGTTGCAAAGAAATATTTTTTTCATAAGTACTGTCTGATGGTTTATCAGCAAGATTGAAAACATCACTATAAAATAAATATCCTTTCCTGTTTACAGTAAACGTATAATTTTTTCCAACCGGCAAAGTCATAAAATAAAAGCCAGTTTCATCTGTTTGTACGGCTGATAAAACCTGCTGGCTAGAATCAACTGAAAGCTCAACCGAACAAGGCAAGCCTTTATTGGTTTTGCTATCGGTAACATAACCTTTTACATACAATGTTTTTACCGGGCGCAAATTTTTATTCAATGTAAAGCGATACAAATCAAGATAACCTTTTGTATCACTTCTGTCGCTCGAATAATATGCCGTAACGCCATCAGACGCTACAAATAAACTACCATCATCTCCGGTTGTGTTTACAGGATAAGCAAGATTCTCTGGCTTGCCCCATGTTTTATCACCAGTTTTTCGCACAACATAATTGTCAAAACCACCATAGCCAGGCAAGCCACCAGAAGTAAAATATAATGTTTGATTATCTGCATGAATAAACGGTGCCAATTCATCACCAGCCGTGTTTATATCAGGCCCCATATTAATTGCAGGTTGCCATTTTCCATTAACACGATAACTCACATACAAATCTTTGCCGCCATAACCATCAGGACGATTACTGCTGAAATACAATGCATTTTTATCAGGGCTTAATGATGGAGAACTTTCCCAAAATTCTGTATTGATATTCGCACCTACGTTAACCGGTTCACTCCAGCCTGTTGGTGTATTGTAAGAAATATAAAGATCGAAATCTCCAAAGCCTTTGCCCGGAAAATTTCCTGCAAATAAAAGCCAGTCGCCATCCTGCGAAATATTAATGCCGCCTTTTGATGGTTCAAGATTTATATCGCCTTTAATTATTTGTGCTTTTGAATAACCTGTTGGCGTAAGTTTACTTTCAACAAAATCTTCGCGAATGCCTTCGCCTCTTCTTGTGAAAACAAGCGTGCTATCATCAATGGTAAATGAAGGATAATATTCTGATGTTGTTGAATTAATGCTATCACCCAAATTAACCGGCGAAAATTGATAATCGCTTGCGTTATGCGAAGCTGCGTATTCAACAGCAAATTCATAATGGCCTTTCCAGCGCATTGCATTATTACGGCTTTTATCGCTTAATTTTTCTATGGTGAGAAATTTATTTACTGCATTTAGCGCATCAGTAAACCTGCCGACTACAGCAAGGTTTTGCGAATAATATATCAGGTAATACTTTGTATAAACACTGTCCAGGCTTATTGCTTTTTCATAATTAATAATGCTGTTGTTGTAATCTTTTAGATCTGCATAAAGGCCGCCAAGCGACAGATACGCGTCTACAAATTTCGCGTCCTGGCTTATTGCTTTTTGCAACACAGGAATTACTTCACGCCTTGCATCGTTTTGTAACAATTGAAGTGCTGTTTGATAAGTTGCTGCAGCTTTTTTATTTACTGCATCCGGACTATAATTCTGCGCATTTGCAACTGATATCAAACAAAAACAAAAAAGAAAATATTTCATTATTGTAAAGGTGCAAACAAGCAGCGAAACAGAAAGGCTTTTGGATGTTAAAATGAATTCACTATAAAAATAGTTTCCGGAATATATGGCATCAAATTAGTTTGATGCTATTATATTCGTTTATTAACTGAAGCATTCGTTCATGGATCCGGAAGATATACAAGAGAAACCAGCGAAAAAATATGTCATCTCAAAAAACATTGATAATTTTTTCCTGGATATTTATAACGTATGGAAATTTATTGGCCGCTTTTTCAAAGAAGCTTTTTCCGGCTCATTTGATGGCAAAGAAACATTAAGGCAATGTTATGAAGTTGGCTATCGTTCACTCTTTTTAATATCACTAACAGGTTTTATTACAGGTATTGTTTTTACAAAGCAATCACGTCCGTCATTAGCAACATTTGGTGCAAGCTCCTGGCTGCCTTCACTTATATCCATTGCTGTTATTCGTGCATTAGCGCCGTTGGTTACAGCATTAATTACTGCGGGCAAAGTTGGTTCTAATATGGGCGCAGAATTAGGTTCTATGAAGGTAACAGAACAAATAGATGCAATGGAAGTTTCTGCAACAAACCCGTTTAAATTTTTGGTTGTTTCGCGCATTGTAGCCGCCACTTTAATGCAGCCTGTACTTATGTTGTATTCCGCATTTGTAGGTATGATGGGCTCCTTCATTAATGTGTATGCAAATGAACAAACAGGTTTCCGCGCATTTTTTGAAAGTGCTTTCAACACCATTTCGTTCCTTGATATTTTTTCTTCAGTATTTAAATCTTTATTGTATGGATTTACTATTGGTGTTACAGGTTGTTACCAGGGCTGGCATGCCCAAAACGGTACGCAAGGTGTTGGCAAAGCTGCAAATTCAGCCGTGGTGCTTTCTATGTTTATGATATTTATAGAAGAAATGATTGTAGTACAATTTGTAAATGCAATACGATAAAAATTATGTTCAAACAAATAGAAATAAATTAAATGATGGCTGTTATTAATCGTGATAATGCTGTAATTTATATTCGTGATCTGCATAAATCATTTGGCAGTCTTAACGTGCTGAATGGCGTTGACCTTAATGTACATCAAGGTGAAAATGTAGTTGTGCTTGGCCGTTCCGGAACAGGCAAATCAGTATTAATAAAAATTATTTCCGGGTTATTAAAACCAGATCGTGGTGTTGTAAAAGTTTTGAATGAAGATATAGCAACACTTACTGCTGCAGGTTGGGATGCATTGCGTATGCGTATTGGTTTTTCTTTTCAGAACAGCGCTTTGTATGATAGTATGACAGTGCGGGAGAATCTTGAATTCCCGTTGGTAAGACATAATAAAAAATTAAGCCGCAGCGAAATTGACAAAGCTGTTGAAGAAGTATTGGATGATGTTGGCTTGTTACAAGCTATCAACCAAATGCCGGCTGAATTATCCGGTGGCCAGCGCAAACGTATTGGTATTGCACGAACATTAATTCTTAAGCCTGAAATTATGTTGTATGATGAACCAACAGCTGGTCTTGATCCAATCACAAGTATTGAAATAAATAACGTGATTAACGAAGTGCAGACGAAATTTAATACGAGTGCCATCATCATTACACATGATCTTACTTGCGCAAGAACTGTTGGCAATCGTGTTGCCATGTTGCTGGATGGAAAATTTTTAAAGCAAGGCAGTTTTGAAGAAGTGTTTGCAAGCGATGATGAAAATGTAAAGGGTTTTTATAATTATAATTTTACAAGCGAGGCATCAGCCTATAAAAGCACTATATAATTTAATTTAAAAGAATGAGCATATGAAACCTTTAAATAAGCGCCAGGTAATTGTAGGGCTGTTTATTATTCTTGGATTGGCAATATTGGTAATTGGTATTTTTTCATTGGGCGGACAAAAGAAAACCTTTGTAAAAGGGTTTACGGTAAATACAGTTTTTGATGATGTAAATGGTTTGCAAAAAGGAAATAACGTTTGGCTTTCTGGTGTAAAAATAGGAACCGTAAAAAAGATAACCTTCATGAGCAATTCCAATGTGCTGGTATCAATGGAAGTTCAAAAATCACTGGAGCCGATGATACGTAAAAATGCCATGACCAAAATAAGTTCGGATGGTTTGATAGGCAATAAAATAGTTGTAATATTTGGTGGTACACTTGCAGTTCCACAGGCAGCTGACGAAGATTATTTAACAGCACAAAAGGCATTAAGCACAGAAGATATGCTTACAACATTACAGGCAAATAATAAAAACTTATTAGCTATTACCGGCTCATTTAAAAATATAAGTCAGAAGATTGACAGTGGAAATGGTGCGCTGGGAACTTTTTTAAACGATGAAGCAATGGCGAAAAAAATAAGTGCTTCAATCAATAGCCTGCAATCAATCATGAATAATTTCCAGGATGTTTCTTTTAAAAGCAAAGCAGTGTTGGCTAACCTGCAAGCTTTTACAAATAAGCTAAATGATCAGGGTTCTTTTGCCAATGAACTGGTTACTGATACATCTGTGTTTAATGAAATAAAACGCACGGTTGCGCAGTTACATAATGCAGCGTCTTCTGCAAGCCAGATAACTGCAAATCTTGATTCAGCAAGCAGTGCACTCAACAAAAAAAATAATGCTGTTGGTGTTTTATTGAATGATGAAGAGGCCGCAGCTTCATTAAAACAAACCATAAAAAATCTGCAAAGCAGCAGTGAGAAATTAAATGAAGACCTTGAAGCTGCACAGCACAACTTTTTATTAAAAGGTTATTTCAAAAAGAAAAGTAAACAACAAGCTAAAGACTCAAGCCAATCAAACTGATTTTTCGTAAAGCGGCAATTAATACACTTATCTATCTCTAAAAATTTCAACGCTTATCTTTGCGCACTTATGCAAAAGCGGCGTTCGGTAGCATTTCATACATTGGGTTGCAAGTTGAATTTTTCAGAAACATCAACACTTTCAAGATTACTGGAGAGTGATGGTTTTGAGAAAAAAGATTTTACTGATGAAGCCGATGTGTATGTTATCAATACATGTTCCGTTACCGATAATGCAGATAAAGAATGCCGACAACTGGTGCGCAGAATTCAAAGAAAATCTCCTGAAAGTTTTGTTGTGATCACCGGTTGCTATGCGCAATTAAAGCCAAAGGAAATTGCAGCCATTCCCGGTGTTGATTTAGTGCTTGGCGCGGCGGAAAAATTCAATATCACGCAACATTTAAAAGAGCTGCATAAAAACGATGCAGCAAAAATTTGCAGTTGTGACATTGAAGATGTTTCAGGTTTCAATGCTTCCTATTCTTTATACGATAGAACGAGGACGTTTTTAAAAGTGCAGGATGGCTGCGATTACAATTGCTCTTTTTGCACCATTCCTTTAGCACGCGGAAAAAGCCGCAGTGATACGATTGAAAATGTTGTTATAAATGCAAAAACAATTGCTGAAAAAGGCGGAAAAGAAATTGTACTTACAGGAATTAACCTTGGAGATTTTGGCAAAACAGACCTCACCCCAACCCTCGCCAAAGGAGATGGAGCATTGAAGCAAGGCGCAGAGAATTTTTACCAGCTTATACAACAATTAGATGAAGTTGAAGGCATAGAACGCTATCGCATTTCTTCTATAGAACCCAATCTTCTTACTAATGAAATAATTGAATTTGTTGTGCAGAGTAAAAAATTTATGCCGCATTTTCATATTCCGTTGCAAAGCGGAAGTAATAAAATTTTAGGCTTGATGCGCCGACGTTATCGCAGGGAATTATATGCAGAAAAGGTTGCCATCATTAAAAAATTTATGCCGCATTGCGCAATTGGTGTTGATGTAATTGTTGGTTTTCCTTCAGAAGATGAATTTGCTTTTAATGAAACATTTGAGTTTTTACATTCACTTGATATTTCTTATCTGCATGTGTTTACTTATTCGGAAAGAGACAATACAAAAGCACTGGAATTAAACCCTGTTGTGCCAATGCATACAAGGCATGAACGTAATAAAGTTTTGCGTAATTTATCCTATCAAAAAATGCAATTCTTCACCGCACTAAATGCAAACCAAACAAGAAAAGTTTTATTTGAAGATCATAACAAGAACGGCATGATGGAAGGTTATACAGATAATTACATTCGCATTACAACACCTTACAGAAATGAGTGGGCTAATAATATTGTTGATTGGAAATTATAGCTTCGCTATTATTATTTTTTGGTAACCGGCAGTAGTACTTCTATTAAACTTCGTTGCGTCGCACACTTCAACTTTTAAATAGAAAGCATCACAATAAACTAAGCAGAAGTTTCATTATTATTTTCATCTATTAAATCGCCATTTTCCGTTATAGATAAATTTGTTTCATCAATAACTTCAGCAGATTTAAAATCGTTCTCATTTATTAGTGTTGGCTGCACCATTTGTTCTGCAAAAACTTCTTTTATTTTAGGCAAATCTTCAGAAGAATTAATTCCAAAATAATCCATGAAACTTTTCGAAGTTGCATATATCAACGGCTTCCCCGGTAAATTTTCGCTTCTTCCCGTTATTATAATTAATTCTTTTTCTAATAATTTCTGTATGCTGTAATCGCTGTTTACGCCGCGTATGCTTTCTATTTCGCCTTTTGTTATGGGTTGCTTGTATGCAATAATGGCAAGTGTTTCCATTGCCGCCGTTGATAATCGCTTTAAAAACTTATCGCCGTTTAACTGTGCAATTGTTTTATGGTAATCTTTCTTGGTTAAGAACTGCCAGCCGCCGCCACTTTCCTTTACTTCAAAAGGATAAAATTCTGAATCATACTTTTCGCGGATACCTTCAATGCAACTTTCAACCTGGTCAAGATTAATGCGCTCTTCCATAAAACCAAGTGCAGTATTGATCAACTCAACAATCTCCAAACCAGTTAAGGGTTTTTCACTTGCGAAGATTAATGCTTCAATATGTGGTATTATGGTTTGAATTTCCATTATCAATTTGAAAGTTTGAAAATTATGGTGGTTAGAAATTTTTCATTGCCGAATTGTCAAATTTTCAAATTGCCTAATTATCCCTTTAATGCCGCTGCACCGCTTACAATTTCGGTAAGTTCTGTTGTAATGGCTGCCTGGCGTGCACGGTTATAAGAAATACGGAGCGACTTTAGCAATTCGTTTGCGTTTTCGCTGGCTTTATCCATGGCCGTCATACGTGCACCATGTTCGCTTGCGCTGGCATCGAGCACGGCCTTAAATAATTGAGTATTTAAAATTTTAGGCATTAATTCGGCAATCAATTCTTCTTTATCAGGCTCAAATATAAAATCTGCTTTTTTCGCACCTTCTTTTTTATGCACTTTAGGAATAGGCAAAAACTGTTCTACAGTAAACCGCTGTGTTGCTGCATTTCTAAATTCGCTGTACACTAATTCCACAGCATCAAATTCTCTATTCTCAAATGCTTTCATTGCGGCTTGTGAAGCAGCTTGTACAGTTTCAAATTTCAGGTTTAGAAAAACATCTTTATAATCAGCACTTGTTTTGTACCCTGATTTAATAAAGTTTTCGTAGCCTTTTTTACCAATACCCCAAATAGCAATATTGCCTTTATTTAATTGAGTACTATATTTTTCAGCAATAGTTTGTTTGGCAAGTTTAGTAATATTCGCATTATAAGCTCCCGCCAATCCGCGATCGCTGGTAATAACAATGAACAAAACCTTTTCAACGGGCCGTTCCTGAGCCAGCTTAATGCTTGCGCCGCCTTCAATATTGCTAACGATATTGCTGAGCATTTCCTGGAGCTTTTGAGCATAAGGGCGCATTTGAATAATGGCTTCCTGTGCTTTACGCAATTTTGCAGCACTCACCATTTTCATAGCCTTCGTTATTTGCTGCGTACTTTGAACGGATGCGATGCGATTACGAACTTCTTTTAACTGACCTGCCATATAAAGTTTAAGTGTTTAATTTTTCAGGTTTCATTATCGCTTTATGCTCAGAAACATTGAAATTTTTTAATTGTGAAACTTAAAATTTTCGCCGCGAAGGTAAGGGAATCATGGTAAGTTTTTTCAGCAAAAAAATCAAAGAAAATGAGTTTCAGTTAACAGTTATTCAAAGATTTTTGTCGGTATACATTTCTTTTAAACAGAAACAATCCTAATCACCCCATATTCCGTCTAAATCTTACCTTTTTTTTAAAATTATACTCAGGGTGTATTTCTTTGTTACAGGGTGTAAAGCATTACCTTGCAGCCCTTAAATTCTGCCAGATTGGCTTTAATAAACAGGCGCATAATTTTTGACAATAAAAGAAATTCAAAAAACTTATCATCAGATAAAATATCAACATTCCGGATATGCTCAACTTTTTAAATAAAATTTTAGGCGGTAACAAAAGCGAAAAAGACGTAAAGAAAATTGAACCGTACATTGGAAAGATCAATAGCTTTTTCACTCAATACCAATCTCTTACCAATGATGCATTGCGAAGCAAAACGCAGGAGTTTAAACAACGCATCCAGGATTTTTTAACCGAAATAGATAACGAAATTGCGGCCAAAAAAATAGAAGCAGATGCATTACCGGAAGAAGAAATGCAAAACCGCGATGCGCTGTACAAAGAAGCAGATAATTTAAAAAAAGACCGCGATAAAAAGATTGAAGAAATTCTTCTTGAAATTTTGCCAGAAGCTTTCGCCGTTGTAAAAGAAACCGCAAGTCGCTTCAAAGCAAACACCGAAATTGTTTCAACTGCTACACAACTTGACCGCGATTTAAGTGTAAAGAAAGATTACATAACAATCAATGGCGATCAGTGTGTTTTTAAAAATAGCTGGATGGCTGCCGGAAGCCTTGTTACCTGGAACATGGTTCATTATGATGTTCAGTTAATTGGTGGTGTTGTTTTACACCAGGGCAAAATTGCAGAAATGGCAACCGGTGAAGGTAAAACGCTGGTATCAACATTACCTGCTTATTTAAATGCTTTGGCTGGTGAAGGCGTGCATATAGTTACGGTGAATGATTACCTCGCCAAACGTGACAGTGAATGGAACGGAACTTTATTTGAATGGCTTGGATTAACCGTAGATTGTATAGATAAACATCAACCCAATACAGAAGAAAGGCGCAAAGCATATCTCGCAGATATAACTTATGGAACCAATAACGAATTCGGGTTTGATTATTTGCGCGATAACATGGTACATACACCGGAAGAAATGGTGCAGCGAAAACATCATTATGCAATGGTGGATGAAGTAGATAGTGTATTAATTGATGATGCCCGAACACCATTAATTATTTCCGGTCCTGTTGGAAGAGATGATACCACCCAGCAATTTTTTGAACTTAAGCCACGTGTAGAAAAAATTGCAGAAGCACAAAAGCGTGCTGTGAATCAATTTTTGAATGAGGCAAAGAAAAAAATTGCAGAAGGTGATGACGATCCTAAAAGCGGCGGCCTCGCTTTATATCGTGCATTCAGGGGATTACCAAAAAATACCGCAATCATTAAATATTTGAGCGAGCCGGGCATTCGCGTTAAAATGCAGAAAGCGGAGAATTATTACCTCGCAGATCAGCAAAAAGAAATGGTTAAGGTTGATGAGGAATTGTATTTCTATATTGATGAAAAAAACAACTCAGTAGAACTAACCGATAAAGGCATTCAGCTTATAACAAAAGCAGGAGAAGATCCAAACTTTTTTATTATTCCTGATATTGGTGTTGATCTTGCCGCAATTGATAATGATACTACCATTGATGCAGATAAAAAATTACACAAGAAAGAATTAATACTGAATGACTATTCTCTAAAGGCTGATCGCATTCATACAGTACAGCAATTATTAAAAGCCTACACTTTATTTACAAAAGATGATGAGTATGTTGTGTTAGATGGTGCGGTAAAAATTGTTGATGAACAAACAGGCCGTATTATGGAAGGCCGCCGCTATTCTGATGGTTTGCACCAGGCAATTGAAGCAAAAGAAAATGTAAAAATTGAGGCCGCTTCTCAAACCTATGCAACCGTTACACTGCAGAATTATTTCAGGATGTATCACAAACTCGCGGGCATGACGGGTACTGCCGAAACAGAAGCCTCAGAGTTGTGGGATATTTATAAGCTGGATGTTGTAAGCATTCCAACAAACGTTTCTTGCGTAAGAAAAGATGAAGAAGATCTTGTATATAAAACCAAGCGTGAAAAATACGGGGCTATAATTGAAGCCATTGAAGAAATGCGTAACAACGGAAGGCCTGTTCTTGTTGGTACAACATCCGTTGAAGTAAGTGAACTGCTTGGGCGCATGTTGCAGCAGAAAAAAATTCCACACAACGTTTTAAATGCAAAGCAACATGCCCGTGAAGCACAGGTAGTAGCCGAAGCAGGGCTTGCTGGTAACATTACTATTGCTACAAATATGGCTGGCCGTGGTACTGATATTAAACTTGGGCCTGGTGTAAAAGAAGCCGGGGGTTTGGGAATTCTTGGTACAGAACGCCATGAAAGCCGCCGCGTAGACAGGCAGTTGCGTGGCCGTGCAGGAAGACAAGGCGATCCGGGTTCTTCGCAATTCTTTGTTTCGTTAGAAGATGACCTGATGCGCATGTTTGGCAGCGAACGTATTGCCAAAGTAATGGACTTTGCCGGTTATAAACAGGGTGAAGTTATTCAGCATAGCATGGTTACAAAAAGTATTGAAAGGGCACAAAGAAAAGTAGAAGAAAATAATTTTGGCATTCGTAAACGTTTGTTGGAATATGATGATGTAATGAATAAACAACGTACAGTTATTTATGCAAAACGTACGCATGCTTTGTTTGGAGAAAGACTGGCTTTAGATTTAGATAATTCATTTTATGAGGTTGCTGATGGTCTTGTAATTAGCTTTAAAGAGCGTAACGACTTTGAAGGTTTTAAGCTTGAAACAATTGTAAATCTTGGATTGGATACGTCAATAACAGCAGAAGAGTTTGAAAAAACAGATGAGCAGAAACTCTCACAGCGTTTGTACGAAGAAGCCATTTCAAATTATCAACGCAAACGTAAAGAGCTTGCACAAATGGCTTTTCCTGTTTTTAAAAACATACGCGAAACGCAAGGCCAGCAAATACAAAATGTGGCTGTTCCGTTTAGTGATGGAAGAAAAGGAATACAAGTGCTGGCCAATCTTGATAAAGTAATACAAACTTCAGGTGCAGATCTACCAAATACACTTGAAAGAAATGCAACGCTTTTCTTTATTGATGATGCATGGAAAGAACATTTGCGTGCTATGGATGATCTTAAACAAAGTGTGCAAACTGCGCATTATGAACAAAAAGATCCGTTAGTAATTTATAAAGGTGAAGCGTTTACACTCTTTAGTCAAATGACTGGTCAGGTAAGCAGCACGATTGTAAGTTTTCTTAATCATGCAGAGTTGCCTGTTCAACAAAATGCACCTATAAAAGAAGGCCGTGAACAGAAAACAGACATGAGTAAGATGCGCGCCAACAAACAACAAATTGATGCAGCCGGGCAGGATTATGCTGCCAATGAAAATGATTATTATGATAATAATACGGCGCCTGTAAAACAAGAACCTGTGCGGGTTGGACCGAAGGTTGGCCGTAATGATCTTTGCCCATGTGGAAGCGGTAAAAAATATAAAAACTGCCACGGCCGGGAAGAGTAACAAAAGATGATTAACATACAGAACATAAAATAAAAGCTCCGCAAAAAACGGAGCTTTATTTTTTTAAAACAATTATATGAATGATACTACAAAACGCTTCAGTAATAGGGTTGATAATTATGTAAAATATCGGCCTTCATACCCAAAAGAAATTATTACTTTTCTTGAAAGTTCAATTCAATTCAACAACAAAATTATTGTTGCTGATATTGGTGCGGGAACCGGTATTCTTTCGCAATTATTTCTTGAAAATGGAAATACAATTTTTGGTGTTGAACCAAATGAGCCAATGAGAAAAAAAGCTGAAGAATTACTGAAAAATTATTCTTCTTTTAAAAGTATTAACGGAACTGCGGAGGAAACAAATTTAGAAAATGAAAGTGTTGATTTGATAACAGCAGCGCAGGCTTTTCATTGGTTTGATATTGATAAAACTAAACCAGAATTCAAACGCATTTTAAGATCAAATGGTTATTGTTGTTTGATATGGAATGAACGTTTAAACACATCAGCTTTTTCAAAAGCTTATGATGAATTGCTGCTTGAGTTTTCAACTGATTATGCAAAAGTTGATCATAGAAATATTGATGATAAAAAGATTGAAGCGTTTTTCGCACCTCAACATGTTATAAAAAAATCATTCAACAATACACAGGTATTTGATTTTGATGGATTGAAGGGCAGGCTTCTCTCCTCTTCATACACGCCCGATGAAGATCATCCAAAACACAATGCAATGATTAAAGCACTTAAAAATATTTTTGATTCATTCAACCAAAATAATACAGTGCAGTTTGATTATGAAACAAAGTTGTATCTCGCTATAATGCATTAAAAAACGTCATTCATTTTTTATATGAATGACGTTTAAAATATAATCTGCAAATTAATTCTTCGTCCTGTTTTGATAAGCCGGTTGCGTTGGTGCTGTATAACCTTTTGTCTTTATCTCATTTTTTATTTCTGATATAGCACGTTCCAATTGCGGATCAATTCCTTTCGCCATTGCTCCTAAATCTTCACGCACTTCAATATCAGGATCAACCCCATGGCCTTCTGCAAACCATGTTCCATCAGGATTAAAAAATCTGAATGTTGGAACAGTAATGCCACCACCATCAATTAATGCAGGGCAACCGCTTATACCAATCAATCCGCCCCATGTTCTTTCACCAATCAAAAGACCCAGATTTTTCTTTCTGAAGTAATCAGGAAAAGCATCTCCGCCTGAACCACTCCATCCATTAATCAACATAACCTTCGGACCAAAATTAGCAGGTGCTGGCGACGGCACAGGCTTGCCATCACGAATTGCATAATAAGCAAGTGGCGTACGATTCAACATTTCAACAAAGCGATCAGGAATTTGACCACCATCGTTAAAACGCTCATCAATTATTAAAGCTTTCTTATCCCATTGCGCTGCAAATTGTCTTATCAATTCACTTTGCCCGTCAATACCTGTGCTCGGTACATAAATATAACCGGCTTCGCCATTTGTTTCGCTGTCAACTTTATTGCGCATGTCTTCAATCCATGCAAGGTTGCGCAAGCGATATTCATTATCCATCGTTTGTACAATAGCCGTTTTCGCGTTGGTAAATGATGGCGTTGAATTGTATGTAAGTTCAACTGTTTTTTTTGCAAGACCCTGGAAAGCTGCATACGGTTCCTGCGCAGTTGTAAGCGGCGCACCATTTACAGCTAAAATATAATCGCCTTCATGAATATCAAGTCCAGGATCGTCTAAAGATGATCGTGCTTCCGCATCCCAATTTGCACCGCGCAAAATTTTCTTTATTTTATAATAGTTACCATCGGCTACCCAGTTTACACCTAAATAACCAACATTTTCATTTCTCGTTTCTTCAATATCACCACCTCCATGATACGTGTGTGATGAACTTAATTCACCGATCATTTCACCAATAATAAAATCAACTTCTTCACGCGTCATAGCGCCGGCAAGCATTTTTGAGTAACGTTCTTTTACTTTATTCCAGTCAACACCGTGCATTGTAGGATCATAAAAATAATCGCGTTCCAGGCGCCAGGCATCATCAAATATTTGATGCCATTCCTGCTTTGGATTAATCATCATCTGCATTTCAGATAAGTGTAAAGGCTTATCAAATTTCTGACCTTCACCTGCATCTATCACTGCGTAACTATTATCTTTTTGCGCGAGTATCTTTTCTCCGTTTGCGGAAAGCATATAATTATCTACACCATCTATAATTGTTTTTTCTTCACGCTTGTCTATGTCATAATATTTAAGTGAAGGTTTGGCATCATCAGACGAGCCGGTTGAAGGTAATTTTAGATAAATAATTTTCCCTTTTGATGCGCTTAGTTGCCCATAATTGCCGTTATCTAAAGGCAATATCACCAATCGTTCTTCCAATCCATTAAAATCTATATTTACATCTTTAATATCAGATTTTTTTTCTTTAGCAGTTGTATCTTTTGCATCCTTTTTATTATCACTTTTCGCATCTGATTTTTTTGGTTCTGATTTTTCTTCATCACTTTTTACTGCAACTGTATCATTCTTTGGTGCAATTAAAGAAGGTGTTAATTTTTCTAAACTGATCACACCAATCTTACTTGAATTTGCATAAATAAATGTGTTATCAATATCGCTGTAATATGGTTGAAAATTATCTGTGATTACAACATATATATACTTTCCGTCTTCACTAAAAACAGGGCTGTAACAATTATAAAAACCACTCATTGCCTGTTGCAGTTTCTTATTTTTATAATCATAAATAAAAACGGTGTTATGCTGATTGGTGAGATCCCGGGCATAAGTTAGCCAGCGACTGTCAGGCGACCAGCTCACTGTAAAATTTTCAAGCGCACCTTGTGTAAACAATAATGCTTTGTCAACATTTGTTGTTTGACTGGTTGAAACATCATAAACTTTTATGCCCATTGCCTTATCAATGAATGCAAGCTTTTTACTATCCGGCGACCAAAATAAACTATACCTGAAACCTATGCCATAACCTGTTAATTTTTTTTCACTGTTTTCTTTATAAGGATCTTTAATCCATAATTCATATTCACCCGAAGAATCACTCCAGTAAGCTATTGTTTTTCCATCGGGTGAATAGGCAGGATATCTTTCTGCAACACCTGAAGTTCTTGTAAGATCTTTTACAAAACCATCTTTTGCAGGCACCGAAAAAATATCACCTCTTGCTTCAACCAACACACGGTTGCCATCAGCACTTATAGAAACATGCTGTACTAATTTTTGAACGTTTTCAAGTTTTGGTTTAAGTGCTGCATCGTCTGCAACAACATTCACACTTACTTCTTTTTGTTTTTGTGTTGATAACGACCACAGATATAATTTTCCTCCCGCTTCATATACAATATCATCGGGACCAAGCGAAGGGTAGTGTACATCATAATCTGTAAATTTCGTAAGTTGTTCAGATGATTTTCTTGCAAGATCATACCGCCACAAATTCATTCTTTCTTCCGGGCCTTTATCGCTTAAAAAATAAATATAGTTTTCATGCCACATAGGAAATTCATAACCTGCATCATGTGGTTCAGAAATATACTCTGAAGTATTTGTTTGAAAATTATACACACATATATCCGCTTTCCAACCACCGCGATAACGCTTCCAGTTTCTGCCAACCTGTGAGCGAAACACAAGCGCCATTTGCTTTCCATCAGGTGAATAAGAACCAAACTCTGCATAAGCAAAAGGTAACTTTTCATCTGTACCACCGGTTGCAGCAACTGTATAAAATTGATCAAACCTTGCTTTGCCGCTTTCTCTTATTGATGCAAATAAAACACGCTTGCCATCATTCGTCCAGTCAACAACACGATCAGGAAAACCATGTTCTGTTAAGCGAACGGGCACGCCACCATTTGAAGGAATTACATATGCATCACTGTTGCCATCATAATTGCCGGTAAATGCAATTGACTTTCCATCAGGAGAAAATTTTGGATACGATTCAACACCCGGAGGCGAACTTAATTTTATTGCAGTGCCGCCATCTTTTGGTATGATCCACAAATCATTTGCATAGGAGAAGACAATTTGCGTTGCAGAAACGTCAGGATAACGAAAAAGCCCAGCATCAATTTGTGCAAATAAACAATAACTTAAAAAGCAGCAAAAAAAGCATGCAATCAATTTTTTCATAACAGTAATGTTGATGTGAAGAATGTATTACAAATATTCAATATGATTTGTATCCATCAAAATAAACTTCAGTGATTGTTATGAATGGCAAAATCATAAGTTATTATCAACTTAAAACTAAGCATGAATTATTTCAATTTTAAATCGCTTACAAGCATTACGTGATCACTTAAATTTTCATCAACAGTTCCATATTGTTTTATTGCGAAAGAAGTATCGGGCAAAATATAATCTATGCGCAACATGGGCGCCAACGAACTATATGTTTTTCCAACGCCTAAACCTTTTTCAAGAAATGCATCCTGGCGCTTACCGCGAATATGAAAGTAGGTATATGATGTTGGCACATCATTAAAATCGCCGCAAATAATTGAGCGATGAATAACAGAATCTGTTTGGCCGTTTACAATATCAGTTTGTAATCCGCGGTTAGTAAAAGCCGCTTTCATTTTTATAAAAATATTTTTGGAAGCTTCAATAGATTGGCCATCGCGCTTCTTTATTTTATTCATTTCAGAATAATCTGCATTATTAAAACCGAAGGATTGAAGATGTGTTGTAAAAATGCGCAGCGTATCATCATTTACTTTTATATCAATATAAATTAGACTGCCTGTAAAATTTCCGGGATAATCAATTTTGCCTGAATCTATAATCGGGTATTTTGAAAACACAATGGAACCTGATGTATAATAACCATTCTCTTTATTAAAATCTTTTGAATAAAAATAATGAGGAAATTTTTTGCTGAATAACCCTATATTATCCGCGTTATCACCTTGTGTATATGAATGATTAAATTCCTGCAGGCAAATAATATCAGGCTGCAGGTCAAGTACAGATTGAGCAAGTTCTGTTCTGTTATGTTGCTTAATTTCTGAATTGTTACTTAAGCCATACATGTTGGCAACGTTCCAGCTTATAATACGAAATGTACTGTCTGGTTTTTTGCTAAGATCATTTGCAGCAAAATGTGCAGCAAACGTTACACTTATTTGTTTTGCACCAAGCAATAATGTTATTAAAGGAACGAGTGAAAGTTTTGGCTTTACAATCACCCAAAAGAAAAAAACAAAAATGAGCAGGAAAAAAAGATAAGGAAAAGTAAGACCGAGAAAACCTATTAACCACCAATGTTGAGGGTTTAAATATGGAACCAGCAACGTAAGCAAATACATGATACAAACCACAATGGTTAAAACCAGTAAAATTTTTTTAATGACCTTGCGCATAAAGTTTGCAATAATAAAAATAACGAATTACCAGTAAATTTATTTCCACTGCAGATCTGTAACAACAGGATAATGATCAGATAACTTTTGTTGAATAACAGTACAGTTGGTAACATTAAAACGCTGATCGGGCAGGCAATAATCTATCCGCAGCATAGGAAGGATTTTATAAAAAGTAGTACCGATACCAATGCCTGCTTCAAGAAAAGCATCCTGCAAATTGCTTTTAATTAAACGATAAGTGTAAGAAGATGGCACCGCATTCATATCACCGCAATAAACAATAGGCAGCACAGCTTTTGCAATTGTGTCGCGAATAATTTTTGCCTCTTTCTGATGCAGTTGCTCTACTTCGCGCAATTTGTACTGAATAGCACGTTTACGATTGTAAGTGATCTGGTAAACATCTTTATTTACATTGTCAGTATCGCGGTATAACGCAAAAGAAGCAAGATGCGCCGTGTACACTCTCAACAACCTGTTATTGAACTTTACATTCACATAAATCAAGTGTTCATTTGCTTCATCATCTCTTATAAGTACGCGGCCACTATCTACAAAAGGTGTTTTGGAAAATATAGCTGAACCGCGTGTTACAACTGCATCATTTTTATTGGTAGTTACAATATCGCCTGAAAGAAAATAATATTTGTACCCCATAGAATCTAATTCCCTGCGTACAGAAACTCTCCATCTGCCACCTTCTACATCTGTATATTCCTGCACGCACAAAACATCAGGGTTTTTTTGTGTGATAAGATGAAGCATGCTTGAACGTACATCAGATTTTTCAGAAAGATCAACAAAGTCTTGTACGTTCCATGTCATAATGCGAAAGATGGAAGAATCTTTTTTTACATCAGTAAATTTTCCAGTGAAATTAATGGCGATTACATGAGACAGATTAAATAAACCTGGCGGCAGGCAGATCAGCATAATCCACCCAAGTTTTTTCTTAATATACAAGCTTATTAGAGCAGCAATTAAGGTTAATAAAAAAAGATAAGGAAAAGCAATTGCAAAAAAAGTTATGGGAGAAAAAGTGAAAGGAGAAATAAAAGCGCTTAAGCATGAAATAGTGAACAATATTAATAACACGACACAAAATATTATCCATACAAACCTTAAAAATTTTTTCATGCCGCAACAAAAATTTAGCCTGACCTAGAGATTTTCTTTACTTGCTTTTTTTAAAAATGCTTTTTCTTCTTCAGTAAGCAAATGATAACCTTCGTCATTTATTTTATCAAGAATTTCATCAAGTTTTTGCTGACTGAACCGATGTGATTTTTCATAAGGCTTACGGGATGTTTTATAATACAGTTCGTTTTGCGTATGTTTCTTTTCGGGATTAAAAAGATTATTAACCCAATCGGTAAAATTAATCATCCACTTGCCCATATCGCTTCCGCGTTTTAACTGGTACACAAAAAAGAAACCTGTTAAACCGCTTACAATATGCGCGATGGCAACAGCGCCATTGCTTAAACCAATTGTGCCGAGATCAATTGCTGCAAACACTAATGTTAATACCCACAACGGAATACCGCCATTTAGCATTGGGAAAATACGATAGTTGGGAGTGATATAAGTTGTGGCAATAGCAACTGCCATTACTGAAGCGCCTGCTCCCATAAGTGAAAATTCAGCAGCATTTGCATGTATTGACGGAATAAGATTAGCGGTGATTAAAAAAAATAATCCACCAAAAAAACCACCATATAAATAAATCGGAAACAGTTTATTGTTGCCTGCAAGATCCTGTAAAATATAACCGAAACACCAAAGCCATAATAAACTGCTGATAAGATACCAGATGCTGTTATGTGCGAACATGTAAGTAATGATCGTCCACGGGCGTGTAAGAAAAAGATAGCCTTCAGCAGGCATGGCAACCCAGCTATCAATACTAAAATCTGTTGCAGAAGAATGCCCAAGCGTTAAATCGTAAATAACTTTTATAAAAAGAATAGTAACAAAAACAATTGCATTAAGAATAATAAGCCATGTAAGTGCATTATTATCCTGACCCATCAAAATTTTCTTTCTTCTGTTTTGCTCTCTTACTGACATAAAAACTAAAAATTGAAATTACAACTTAATATAAGGTTTTACGGTTGGTTTTATTCCAAAAATATACCAGTATCAAACCAAAAATTGCGCCACCTAAATGTGCTACGTGTGCAACATCATCCCCGGCACTATTTTTTAAAGCCAGGAATATTTCAACTCCTATATAACCTAACACTATCCATTTTGCTTTTATAGGAATTGGTAGAAATAAGATATACATTAACGAATTTGGAAATAAATATCCAAACGCTGCCAGGCATCCAAAAATTGCGCCCGAAGCCCCAAGTGTTGGCTCATATAATTTAAAATTTGGATCACTCAACACCAGTTGCTGTTGATCGTAAGGCAGATGGTTGAATGCTTCTACAACAGGCTGCATATCATAATATAGCACCACCATGTGACAAAAGGCGGCACCCAAACCACAAACGAAGTAAAAAATTAAAAAGCGTTTTGGCCCCCAAAGATTCTCGAGCACGGATCCAAACATCCATAGTGCAAACATATTAAACAGTATGTGCTCAATGCTACCATGTAAAAATAAATAGGTAATAAACTGCCAGGGTTTAAACAAGGGGCTTTGCCAGGTATGCAATGCAAAAAGATTAAAAATTTTTGTTTCTACATCCTGTCCTAATACTGATTGCGCCAAAAAAATTAATGCATTAATAATTATGAGGTTTTTAATTACCGGCGGTAATATCTCAAATCTTGTTTGCCTAAACTCTCTCATTCAATTATTTTATACAGTTTTTAATTTTAGTTGTGCTACGTTTTCAATATGATGCGTATGCGGAAACAT
>JBDUBY010000076.1:0-7538 GCA_040003735.1 Parafilimonas sp. | reverse complement strand
GTATCCGCTTTTAAAATAGCATCTCTTCCATCAACAAAACCAGGTTTGCAAACCTGTAGTTTTAATCCTTCCATCATAAGATTTAATGCTATTGAATTTCCGCCTTTTGCATCTGCATTACTTAATTGAGTATTAATAGTTCCGATATCCTGTATTATCTGCCACGTCATTTCCCAAAGCATTTCGCACCATACTTCACCAATAGTATGTGTTTCACCATCTGATGAAAGTACAAAGTCATACGTTTCAGGATTAATTGTTTTATCAGTTGAATAAGGATAGAATCTTATACCCGGCCCGTCAGCAGGAAAACCAATTGCATAGTTGCCTACAGTTTTGGGTAAAGCACCATCAGTAAGTTTTGCTTTCGTCCAATCTTTTGTCATCATAATAGCAAAATAATCGCTCCATCCTTCGTTCATCGCTTCGCCATTTGTAAGACAAGTTCCATTATTTGGGCCACCGGTTAATCTTGTTGAAATACCATGTGTGTATTCATGACAAACAACACCGTTGTCCAATTCTCCATCAGTCAATTGCGAATAAAATGTTGCATTTACTGCTGTACCACCTTTTAAATAACTCTTTATAGTTAACGCGTCTCCTGATCTAACAAAAGAAGAAGGAATAGTAACTGCTTTATCAAATATTGTTTGGCCAAAAACATTTGTTTTATAAATCATATTTATAAGTGTACTGTTAGCAACATCAACTGTGTCGCCAACTATAACTGCGGCTGCGCCTGCTTTTTGTGCATTCAATATTTTTTCATCAAAACTGCAGCTGCCTCTGTCAACATAAACAATTTTTCCTATCAAAGCAGCTCCGTTTAATGGAGCAACACAAGCTGTATGAGAACTACCTGCGTTATCATTATACATTACAATGTCTGAAGTGATAGGAGCTTTCTGAGTAGTTAAGCTTATTTCTCCCAATGATGAAAGTTGAAAACCTGAATAAGCTGCAGGAGAATTTATTTTTAATACAGTATCTGGATTTGGTTGAAAAAAATACATTTGCATACGCGGTTTTGAACCATCAACAGGTGTACTGAAATTAGAATTATCAATTCCTGATCCATCCTGGGCGTCTGCATTTACATAATCGTTTTCAGCACCACCACGTCCAAAATTAGTTGACTGAAAATTTCCTGCAGGCTCATCAAATCCATACTGGTAACTCATATCATGCATCAGGTTAGTCCAATAAAAAAGATTGGTTAAACCGGATTCACGATTGTTGCCCTGGTCAGTTGGCAAACCGTAAGTTATGCTGTGATCAAAATCAAGGTTTGGCAAGGCTGAAATTGAATGCGCAGAAACGCCGCCAACATTATTATTATCCTCGTCGTCTACAACATGTGTATTATTACCGAAAGCACTATCATAGTCTTTTGTATTATCGGAATTCCATTTTAAAGTAATGGCTTTTGTATTTGGAAACATCGTCCATGGATCGGTTGCTAATGCTGGCGTGCCGCCTGTAACAATCGGGCTTTCTGCCGGAAAATTTACTACGCGATATTTTGCTGAACTTACTGACTCAACTTTTCTTATTTCAGCATTATTGGTTTTATCATCTTCATACACATACATGTTGTGATGTGTTTTGTTTATACCTAAAGAGTTTTCATATGTAGTAAGATTTTTTTTATCAATAACAGCGCCTGTTGCTGCATCAATATTTACAAGCCACAAAGCATTATTATTATTGGTATGAATTAAGGTTTGCCAAACCAATGTATAATTTGAATTGATATTATCTGGCGTTCTCCATTTTAAATTTGCTGTTATTTTATTTTGAGATATATCAGGAATATTAAATTCAGCTTTTTTACCATTGTTTGATAAAGCCGAAGGAACAATTTTTAAACTGGTTGAAAGGCCAATATCTTTTGCTGCATTCATAACAGAAGCGCTTGCTGTAACAGATGGTTTCTCAGAAATATTTTTTGCTTTTTCTTTTATTTCATTCAAAGTAATAAAATGACCTGTAATTAATTTATCTTCTTTGAAAGAAAGCGGCGATAAAACATCATCAACATCCACGCCTTTAAATGTTTGAATAAGATAAACCATGTATGTTTTAGCATGTGCATCATAATAAAAATCTGATAATCGATTGTTTTGTATATCATATGCCGACAATCCAATTTCAGCAGCATTTTTCTTTACAAGATTTTTAAAATAATCTTCTGACGATTGATTTTGAGCGTGTAAAAACAAAGGGGTTAGAAACATTAACAGTACAATTTTTCTCATAAGTATTTTTTTAATGTATAAAGCCAAATTACAGAAATTAAGAACACAAATTATTGTGCAGAATTAAAAGGCCGGCAAATCATCTAACTCTTTAAATGCATTTTCAAAAACCTGGTAAGCAAAATTTTGGTTGCCATTGGTTACTACAAAATATTGTATTGATAAAGCCATGTTGTATCTGAGAACCTGCTCAATTACTGCAGTATTTATTATTGTATTATTTTCTTTGCATTCAACAATAAGCCAGGGAATATTTTCATTATACACAACAATATCATATCGCTTTTTTAACTCGCCAACCTTAATAATTTTTTCTACTGATATAATAGATGAAGGATAATGTTTAACCTGGATTAAGTATTGCAAAAAATTTTGTCTTATCCATTCTTCAGGTGTAAGAGAAACCCAGCGACGACGAACCTCATCAAAAATAATATGCTTTTTATTTTCTTCTTTTATTCGAAAATTATGTGCTGGAAAATTTATATGAAGCATGATGTAAAAGAGAACTGTTACTGAATCATTTTAATTTCCATCGTCATAATTATCGTAAGCGCTTTCATCATTTTCAAAAAAATGCACCGAGCTTTTATGCAGTTTTAAAACCAGGCGTTGCAGCTGATCGTTAAACTGTTCTATTGCAGGTTTATCATCAGTAAGTTTTTCATTCGTCATCGAAGTAAGAATATCATTTGTACTTACTTCTTTTAAATTTTCAGGTTGCGGGCCACTAATTCCTATTTGCCAGTCGTCATCTTTCTTTATTTTATACTTAAAGAAATACACATAACTCTTTTCGCCTTTATAATTTATCATCGTTTTTCCTTCAGGTTCAATATCTGAAAATCCTTTTTTTTCTGAATCCTTTAATAACAAAGAACGCGCTATCAATTCCTGCTTTTTATACTTTGATGGAAATAAATCAACATGACCTATTTCTTCAAGTTCTTTTAAAAGCAGGCTGCGGTAATTATCTTTTGACGCTATATCACTTAAAACAGAATCAGCAACAGGCTTGTGATTTTTTATTAGCAGTACTGCAGTTCTTAATTGCAAAGCGGTATCTTTTGATTGCAGTAAACGATTAAAAAATTTTGGCAACGCAGGATTTGAATCATAAAATGGAAGCAGGAGCGTAGCGTACTTATCAATATCTGATGCGTAATAATTGTTAGGCGAATACACATTATTGTTTGGCTGATCTTCATTAAAATTTTTCTGCGATTGTTGCTCAAGCAATTTTTCCTCTGCATTTTGCTGTTTCTTCATTTCAATCTTAGCATCAAAATAAATTTTGCTGAAATAAGATTCATAATCTTTTGATTTGATATAGCCACTGTCAAGCAATGTTGACAAAAGATCTATCACAGGTTCTTTATAATCTTCTATCGAGGTCAACTCTAATATGTCAGGAAATAATGAGCGTGTTAACTGTAAAGAATCTTCAAATTTTTCAAACAAATCAGCATAATCATCATTATCAGTAAACAATGGCGGATCCTGCAACAAAAGATTTTTTAAAGCAGCATACGAGGTTTTAGTTTCAATGTTTTGTAGCGCCCAAAAAACTTCATTTTGAAAGTAAGCTGTGTCCGCATTTTTTTTATAAATATCTTCAAGAGCTTGTACAACTTTATCTGTGCAACAACTATCATCAATATATCCTAACTCCGAAATAAATTTTTGCTTCATATCAAAATAATCCTGTTCACCATAATTCAGGTTATTGATAAAACTTACAATTTTATTAATGTTTTCAGATCCATAAAACACATTGGGTATTGCCTTTCTTGCTTTGGATTTTGTAAGTGAATCTTTGTTGTATATATCAGCAAAAAAAGTATTGATTTTATTTGAATAAACAGACTGTTCGTTTTTATTTAATGGCGTAAAAGTTTGAAAAAAATCTTTTATAAACCTGCTTTGATCGTTGCCTGTATCCGTTATTGTATAAAGATTATATAGCCGGTTTCCTTTTAATATTTTGTAATTGATGATCTGCCTTACGGTGTTTGTATCGCGCCAATAAATTTTATAACCTTCACAGGAATCACAAGGCTTATATGAAGTTTGCGAATAAATATATGCATCATCATTGTCAACATTTAATTGCTTTTTCCAAAACACTGCAGAATCTTTTGCATAATAATATTTTGGATAATCATACATGCTTACAAGTATTGCTTCGCCTGTAGAATCGCTTTTAAACATTGCATATTCATTCTTTGGCCAGTAACTTTCTTTTTGTATTTGTGCAACAAAATTTTCATCATGCAGCATTTCATACATAATATGCGTTAATGAAGAATCAAGTGTTGGTTGTACAGGTGTTTTTACCTGGAAATTAAGCAACGTATCTGTGTATAATGCCGACGATGGATATTGCACATCATTAAATCCGAATAAATTAAAAAAAGAAGTGTCTGTATTATTTTTCTTGCGGCTTGTTTGGGTTAATAAGAAATATTGCGGGCCATTTAATATTGCTTCAGCATTTATAAAACTTCCATTTTTTGAAGTGAATTGCATTTTAAGCGCATCACAGCTATGTGTTTTAATAAAACTTCTTGAAATTTCTTTATCAATAATATCAGATGATTTCAGGCTCTTTTCAATAAGGCTTATATCAAATGTATCTTCTTCCATGAAATTTAAATTGTTAACTGTTTTTTTATAAACAGTATAGAAATTTCCGCTGCTGCTATCGTTACATTCAAAATCCCATCTGTCAATATTATCTGTATTATAAATATTTTTATTTACCTGCGGATATTGTGGAAAGTGAATATGAAAACCTGCAGTTGCAGACGTAAAAATCGCAGCAGATGAAGATTGCACATTGAACGATATAGAATTAAAAAATGTTTCTGCTTCATCGCCACTTACATAATCATCAGTACCGCTCATTTTAAAAATAAGAATCTCAAACGGAGTAATAAAAATATTGTAACGCTGTAAGTCGCCGCGGCGCGTTCTGTTTATTATATCAAATCCTTTATAACCATTTTTTTCTATTGGTTTTTTGCTGATGATTTTTCCCGGAATATTTTCATACAAAAGGCTATCAGCTTTTTTTAAAACATCATTTGTATTTTGATTAAGCAAACCTGCATGTGTTTTAACTCTTGTAAGCATGTAATAAGCGCCGTTATCCATGTCAGCATATTGCCAATTGTCGTTTGCATTATTATAGTTTGATGCAGGCATTTTGTAAAGCGGCCCTGGCATTCTTACATCAACAAAACCATCATCGGTTGTAACATTATTAAAACTTACGGGCACCTTTAATTTTTCTGCAGATTCTTTTGCACTCGCATCTCTATCCTGCATAAAAATTGGACGAAGCGTATAACCTTTTTTGCGCAGCAATTCAATAACACCCTTTGAGCCTGGCAAATGAGCAGCACCAACACCAACAAAAATGCTGTGATGTTTAATTAATGTGTCAATTGAATTAGCCTGTATCGTATTTCGTTGGTACAAAAATTTTTCAGTATATGCTGGTGAATTAAACGACGTGCGTTCGAGTGAATCAAGCAAATCAAGATCACCGCGGCGGTAAGCTTCCTGTATTTTTTTATCTATATCAACAGTTGATTCTCTGCTTACATCACTTGTTCGTTTTATCTTTTCTTTTGCCATAGCAGCATAAGCTTCAAATAAAATTTTTTGTGTTTGATAATAATCTTCAACACCGCCGGCAAGCTTGCCAAATTTTCTGCCTGTTTGATAAATATATAAATCGAGGTAAGTGTTTTCTTCATAGTCCTGCTGCACAGAAAATGTACGGTAAAGCAAACTGTTTATTTGTTGCGGATCGGCAGTTAAAGCAGCTTTTAATCTATCATAATAATCATCAATCCTGAAAGAAGATTCACTAATGTATTGCGAAGTATTGTCTTTATAAAAATTTCCGAGTTCTTGTTGGGCGGCATCCATCTTCACCATATCTTTTTGCCAGTTCTCAGGGTTTAATTCCAAAGCTACCATATCTGTATGCTGAATAGCATTGTAAAAAGAATCACTTAAATGAAAAGCCATTTTATTACTCACATGCATGGTGCCAAATAAATAAGAAGCTTTTTTAAGACCATTGCCTGTTATCTCCCAAAAAAGAGAAGGGTATTTTGAGGCTTTTGAAGTTTGTGCGAACGTATTATTAATAAGTAAAACCAACAAGGAAAGAGTAGCAAATTTTCTCAGCATCAGTAGCATTAATTTCGGTGCCGAAGATAAAGTTTTAACGCGATATTGAAATTTTCATCAACATCAGCATTAAGTATTTTTGAATTTAAATTACATAGAATAGCTTTTTTAAATTACTTTTGCAGCCTTTAAATTTTCGAAGCATACAGTTCAACCGCCCCGTAAGGCGGAAGCGGTTTGAATGTTGCATTAAACTTTGAACTGAAACATGAAACTCTCACAATTTCGTTTTGACCTTCCACTTAATCTTATTGCTCAGAACCCCACAAAACGCCGCGAAGACAGTCGCATGATGGTGGTGCATCGCAAAACAGGCGAATTAGAAAATAAACATTTTAAAGACATCCTCGATTACTTTGATGACAAAGATGCTTTTGTAGTAAATAACACAAAAGTGTTTCCTGCACGTATGTATGGGCGCAAAGAAAAAACGGGTGCGCGTATAGAAGTTTTTTTATTACGTGAATTGAATAAACCAAATCGCCTTTGGGATGTAATCGTTGATCCGGCACGTAAAATACGCGTTGGAAACAAATTATATTTTGGTGAAAATGATGAACTGGTAGCTGAAGTAATTGATAATACTACAAGCCGCGGAAGAACAATTCGCTTTTTATGGGAAGGAGATGATAACAGCTTCCGTAATATGCTCGAATTTTTGGGTGAAACTCCTTTACCAAAATATATTAAACGGAAACCAGACGAAGAAGATAAGGAACGCTATCAAACTGTGTATGCAAAAAATGAAGGTGCTGTAGCTGCGCCAACTGCTGGTTTTCATTTCAGCAAAGAATTAATTAAACGTTGCGAAATACAGGGTATTCGTTTTGCGGAACTTACCTTACATACGGGTCTTGGCACTTTTCGCCCGATTGAAGTAGAAGATTTGAGCAAGCATAAAATGGATGCAGAATATTATCGTATTGATGAAGAATGTTGCCAAATTGTAAATAAAGCTAAAGAAACCGAACATCGTATTTGTTCCATCGGCACCACCACTATGCGTGCTATGGAAACAAGTTTTACTGCGCAAAAATTTTTAAAACCAAGCGAAGGCTGGACAAATATTTT
>JBDUBY010000305.1:0-7553 GCA_040003735.1 Parafilimonas sp. | reverse complement strand
CCAAAAATATTTACAGGTGAATATTTCTTTGATAAAGATCCTGGTTTTGGAAAAGCAAAAAAGATAACCGTTTCGCCGCAAGACGCATTAATTATACAGGATTTTAATACGGTTACATCATCGCTTACAAATGGCTTGCATAAATTATATACAAGATTTAAGGACAGCAGTGGAAGCTGGAGTTTGACTGATAAAAGAAATGTAGAAATAATAAAAACGGCAGACACAATTAAAATTATTGCAGTGGAATATTTCTTTAGTGGCGATAAAGGTTTTGGCAAAGCAACTGCAAAAGTATTTGAAACAACTTCTGCTGATAGTGTGTTTAAATTTAAAATTCCATACAATAAAATTCCTGCTAATGCTGACACTTTATTTATAAGGGCGAAGGATAGTTTGGGAAATTGGTCAATAACAAAATTTGCATTGTTCAGCATTCAGTCTTTTGTAAAAAATGCAATTGATGATGCAATTGTAATTGATCAAAATAAGCTACAGGTTTTTCCAAATCCTGCAAATAATTTCATTCATTTTTATTGTAAAGGAATGAATGTAAACAGCGAAATAATTATATTAAATGTAAACGGTCAACTTGTAAAAAAATGTCAGCCGTCATCTGTTGAATCGGGTCAAATAAATATTAGTGATCTTTCTTCAGGCACATATATTTTACAAATAGGCAATGGGCAAACAACGCAATCAATAAAATTTATAAAGCAATAGTTTTATCAAAATATAATTTCAAACCTGCATCTAAAAAATGCAGGTTTTTTATTAACCCATTTTCTTCTATTCATCATTAACAAGAAGCTGCATATAAATGCTGCAACTGTATTGTACCTTTGTATAAATTTTATATATGTTGAATACGATAGAAAGTGCGATTGAAGATATAAAACAAGGCAAGCTTATAATTGTAGTAGATGATGAAGATCGTGAAAATGAAGGAGACTTTATTACGGCTGCGCACAACGTAACACCGGAGATAATTAATTTCATGAGCAAAGAAGGGCGCGGTTTGATTTGTGTGCCGATGAACGAAGAACGTGCCGATGAATTGAAGCTTGATTTAATGGTTACAAACAATACAGCTTTACATGAAACACCTTTTACTGTTAGCGTTGATTTAATTGGTCATGGTTGCACAACAGGCATTAGTGCGCATGATCGCGCTAAAACAATCCAGGCTTTAATTAATCAAAATACAAAGCCCGAAGATTTGGGAAGACCAGGTCATATATTTCCGTTACGTGCAAAAAAAGGAGGCGTATTAAGAAGAACCGGTCATACAGAAGCAACAATTGACCTTGCAAGATTAGCAGGTTATGAATCTGTTGGTGTGCTTGTTGAAATTATGAATGAAGATGGCACTATGGCTCGACTGGCGCAGCTTAAAAAGATCGCAGAAAAATTTGATTTGAAGATTATTTCAATAAAAGATCTAATTGAGTTTCGTTTAAAAACAGATTCATTAATTGAAGAAATTACAAGGGTTGAAATGCCAACGAAATATGGCAATTTTAAACTGGTTGCATTTAAAGAAAAAACAACCGGCGGCGAACATCTTGCATTAATAAAAGGCAATTGGGAAAAAGATGAGCCTGTTTTAACACGTGTGCATTCAAGCTGTTTTACCGGCGATATTTTAGGAAGTTTCCGTTGCGATTGCGGCGATCAATTACACAAAGCAATGCAAATGGTAGAAGCAGAAGGCAAAGGTTTGATTTTGTATATGAACCAGGAAGGCCGCGGCATTGGTTTAATAAATAAATTACGCGCATATAAGTTGCAGGAAGAAGGCATGGATACTGTTGAAGCAAATATTCATTTAGGCTTTGGAATGGATGAACGTGATTACGGAGTTGGTGCACAAATCCTGCGTTATCTCGGTGTAACTAAATTGAAGTTAATGAGCAACAATCCAAAGAAACGCGCAGGTCTAAGCGGTTATGGTTTAGAGATTGTTGATATTGTTCCGATTGAAATAAAGCCAAACGAACACAACGAAAAATATTTAACCACCAAACGCGATAAAATGGGTCATAAAATTTTATCCCATAAATAATTCTTTTGGTGACGATCTTTAGTAATGCTAATGATCGTTCCTTGCGTCGCAACACTTGTACAGCAACAAATAAATCAACTTCGGTTTCCATTTCAAATCAGACATCCCAAAATCATAATTTTAAGAAACATGAGTGGCAATCAATATAAATTAGACAGAACGCATGTTACCAAAATGAGCTTTGAAGAAGCTGATGATCACACAACATATTGGCTTGATAAAACACCAGATGAAAGATTAAATGCGGCTTGCTTTCTTATTAATCAAATTTATGGTGTCACACCTCAAACAAAAGTTGACCGCACAATTACAGATCATAGAAAATTAAGTGATGGCTGATTTGTTTAATCAAGATTAGGAAGCACTAAATCATACATCACAAAATCATAATAATTCATGGGCTTATTCAATAAATTATTCGGCAAAAAAGAAAAAGAAAGTTTAGACGAAGGTTTACAAAAAACCAAAGTTGGTTTTTTTGAAAAAGTAACCAAAGCAATCGCCGGAAAAAGTACGGTTGATGAAGAAGTTTTAGACAATCTTGAAGACGCTTTGGTAAGCGCAGATGTTGGTATTGATACAACAATTGAGATCATTAATCGCATAGAGGCAAGAGTTGCGAAAGATAAATACATAAATACGAGCGAGCTTAACCGTTTGTTGCAGGATGAAATTCAAAATATCTTAACTAATTCTCCTGAAGATTCATATAAAGAGTTTGATCTTCCTGATGATAAAAAACCTTACGTAATGCTTGTTGTTGGCGTAAATGGCGTTGGCAAAACAACAACCATTGGCAAGCTTGCACATAATTATAAAAAAGCTGGTAAGAATGTATTGCTTGGCGCTGCAGATACATTTCGCGCTGCTGCTGTGGATCAACTAACAATCTGGAGTGAAAGGGTTGGCGTTCCAATAATAAAACAGGCGATGGGCAGCGATCCTGCTGCTGTTGCATTTGATGCTGTACAAAGCGCTGTTGCAAAAAAGTCTGATATCGTTATTATTGATACTGCTGGTCGCTTGCATAATAAATTGTATTTAATGGAAGAGCTTGCAAAAATTAAACGTGTTATACAAAAAGTTATTTCCGATGCCCCGCATGAAGTTCTATTAGTGCTGGATGGATCAACGGGGCAAAATGCATTGGAACAAGCTAAACATTTTACAGCCGCAACTGATGTTACTGCAATTGCGATTACCAAGCTTGATGGAACAGCAAAAGGCGGTGTTGTGCTCGCCATCGCGAATCAATTTAAAATTCCTGTAAAATATATTGGCGTAGGAGAGAAGATGGATGATCTTTTGGTTTTTGATAAACATGAATTTGTTGACAGTTTATTTAATTTAGAGAAATAAGCTGCTATTTATTTTGTTGTACAAGTGATGCGACGCAACGAAGCTTAATAGAATTACTGCAGCCTGTAACCAAATAATTATCTTTATAGTTCGTGCATCCAAAAACTTACATAGCACATTTTGATCTTGATTCTTTTTTTTACAGCGTTGAAGTGCTGAATGATCCTTCACTCGCCGGCAAAGCAGTAATTGTTGGTGGCAGCCGGGAACGTGGCGTAGTTACAACTTGTAGTTATGAGGCCCGCAAATATGGTGTGCATTCGGCAATGCCAATGAAGAAGGCGACCGAGCTTTGCCCGCATGCAATTTTAGTGCGTGGCACACATGGACAATACAGTAAATTTTCAAAGTGGGTTACAGATATAATTGCTGCAAAAGCACCGAAGTTTCAGAAAGCAAGCGTTGACGAATTTTATCTTGATCTAACTGGAATGGATAGGTTTTTTGATCCATTTAAGTGGACGATTGAACTGCGCCAGGAAATAATTGATACAACAAAATTGCCCATTTCTTTTGGACTTGCCAGTAATAAACTGGTGGCAAAAATTGCGACGGATGAAGCAAAACCAAATGGCTATCTTTTTATTCAGCATGGAAAAGAAAAAGATTTTCTCGCGCCGTTACCTGTAAAAAAAGTTCCCGGAGTTGGCGGCCACACTTTATCTGTTTTGAATGAAATGGGTATTGAGTATATTGGTGATATATTGAAATTATCACAAGAGGAAATGGAAACCAGGTTTGGCAAATGGGGTTCGGATCTTTGGGAAAAAGCACATGGCCAACATTACGGCAGCGTTTCAGAATGGCGTGAAGCAAAATCAATTTCTACTGAAAATACTTTTGAAACGAATACTGCTGATATAAATTTTTTATTAAGCGAATTAGTGCGCATGATGGAAAGAGTTGCGTTTGAATTGAGGCAGGATAATAAATTAGCAGGTTGTGTTGCGGTTAAAATCCGCTATCCAAATTTTGAAACTACATCCAAACAAATAAAGATCGATTATACTTTTCAGGATGATGAATTTATTCCTGTTGCTATTGATCTTTTTCATCAATTATATAAAAAAGGAAAACCTGTGAGATTATTGGGTGTGCGTTTAACCGACTTTACTAATATTACCGTGCAGGGAAATTTGTTTGATGATGTAAAGAAGAAAACAAACCTTTATAAAGCAATAGATAATATAAAGTTGAAATATGGCAAGGGCTTATTGTCCAAAGCAAGAACTATAAAATAAAAAAGCTGCTCAATTTTTTGAACAGCTTTAATAAAAATTTTAATAGCAATTATTTCTGAGCAAGAAATTCTTTCACTTTGTCTTTATGTACAATTGCTTCTTTAAAAGTATAAGCGCCTGTTTTAGGGCTGCGTACTGCACGAATAACTTTGCTCCAGTTTTTTGCTTCTGAGGCGGCTTTCTGATCTTTTTTGATAGCCGTTTTTGCTGCCTTTGCCATAATTATTTAATTTCTTTATGAACGGTTACTTTTTTCAAAACCGGGTTATATTTTTTTAATTCCAAACGCTCAGGCGTATTTTTTTTGTTCTTAGTAGAAATGTAGCGGCTTGTACCCGGCAAACCACTTGTTTTGTGCTCCGTACATTCTAAAATTACCTGAACCCTGCTTCCTTTCTTTGCCATTGTAAATGCTTTAACTTACTTAAATATGGTTGCCGTTTGCTCTTAAATCTTTAATAACTGCATACAATCCTCTTTTGTTAATTGTACGGATTGCTTCAGTGGAAACTTTTAAAGTAACCCACTTGTCTTCTTCAGCAAAATAAAAACGCTTTTTTTGAAGATTAGGTAAAAAACGGCGTTTTGTTTTAATGTTTGAATGAGAAACTTTGTGGCCACCCATTGGCTTCTTTCCGGTTACTTCGCAAACTCTTGCCATAAAATCAATTTTTTTGGGACGGCAAAGGTAATGAACCGACGTGAATAAACCGCGACCATGAATAAAGTTTTTGCAAAAACTTTGATTTAAGGATGTGTTTATTATGAAGCAAGTCTCAGAAAACTTTAGTTACTCTGAAACAAACTTTTATAAGCTATTTACGCTAAGTTTTGATTTACGGAGCATTTTGCTGATAAGTTGAAACCGCATAATGTTGCAGCACTTTTACTTTTAGCTTGTCATCTTCAAAAAATATAAGTTTTGATTCCCTGAATTGCTTTTTCTCATCATAAAATCCAAGAATGCATGATGGGCGCAGCGAATCTCCCTTTTCAATTTCAACAGAAGGCTCGATACCGAAATTCGGAATTCTTAAAGTATCTTCTTCGTCTAATTGCTTGTATTGGATTTTTATAAGGTATTTAAACGACTTTTTTGTTTCGAATAACGACACCTTAAACTCATCGGTTGTTTCAAAACTTTTTACTGTTTCCGCGTATGTTTTAACAGCATTTGGATTTACGGTTGATCTTTCTTCAGGAATGTTTTTGTAATTTAATACAACTGAATCTTTTTTTTGAGAAGAGTCGTTATTTGTTCCGCATGATAGCAGGAATAACATAGTTAGTATAACAAAACTTTTTTTCATATTAATTTATATACTGCAAAAATAAAAAGAGGCTGCTTTTTCGAGCAACCTCTTTTTATAAAATATACAAGTTTATTTTTTTACAATAACAGGAGTTGTAATCTCCGTTTTATCTTTTTTAATATAACCTGTGTCGTGCTTATTGTATAATTGAGCCAATGTTGGCGCAATTACTAATGAAACGATGCTCATTAATTTAATAAGAATGTTCATTGATGGGCCTGAAGTATCTTTAAATGGATCGCCTACAGTATCACCTGTTACAGATGCTTTATGCGGCTCACTTTTCTTGTAATACATCTGGCCATTTATTTCAACACCTTTTTCAAAACTCTTTTTTGCATTATCCCATGCACCACCGGCATTATTCTGAAACATCCCCATTAAAACGCCGCTTACAGTTGCACCTGCTAAAAATCCTCCTAATGCTTCAGGGCCTAAAAGAAAACCAATAATTAATGGTGATATAATTGCGATTGCACCAGGTAACATCATTTTTTTAATAGATGCATCAGTTGAAATGGCAACGCATTTTTCATATTCAGGTTTACCGGTTCCTTCCATAATTCCCGGAATAGTTCTGAACTGTCGGCGCACTTCTTCTACCATTGCCATTGCCGCTTCCCCAACAGCTCGTATTGCCAATGAAGAGAATATAAATGGAATCATTCCACCAACAAATAAAGAAGCCAAAACATCAGCATGATAAATATCTATGCCTTTAATGCCGGCAACACCAACAAAAGCAGCAAATAAAGCCAACGATGTTAATGCGGCGGATGCAATTGCAAAGCCTTTACCCGCTGCAGCAGTGGTGTTACCCACAGCATCAAGTATATCAGTTTTTTCGCGCACTTCTTTTGGTAACTCGCTCATTTCAGCAATACCACCAGCATTATCTGCAATCGGGCCAAATGCATCTATGGCTAATTGCATTGCAGTAGTTGCCATCATACCTGCAGCAGCTATTGCTACACCGTACAATCCTGCACAAGCATAGGAGCCATAAATACCGCCAGCCAAAACCAGTATCGGTAAAAAAGTTGATTCCATACCAACCGCTAATCCACCAATAACATTTGTGGCGTGGCCGGTTGCAGACTGGCGAATGATACTTAATACAGGCCGTTTGCCCATTGCTGTATAATATTCAGTAATTAAACTCATTAAAGTACCCACTGCAAGACCAACAAATATGGCACCCAACACACCATTATTTGTAAATACAATACCACGCAGCTCCATTTGTTCAGGAAGAATATATTTCACAAGCCCGAAGCTTGCTATACCTGTAAGCACAATTGAACCCCAGTTACCCATATTTAATGCCCTTTGTACAACCGAAGTGCTTAAGCCTGCCGAATCGCTGATTTTTACAAATAAGGTTCCAACCATTGAAAATATAATGCCCACACCAGCGATTAACATCGGTAATAAAATAGGTGCAAATCCACCAAAATTATCGTGTGAAATGGTTTCCTGGCCAAGTACCATTGTTGCTAAAACAGTTGCTACATAAGAACCGAAAAGATCGGCACCCATACCGGCAACATCACCCACATTATCACCCACATTATC
>JBDUBY010000298.1:0-2272 GCA_040003735.1 Parafilimonas sp. | reverse complement strand
AGTTGAGTGAGGCAGAAATGACAATGAGCAAAATGGAAATGTCAATGCTTAAAACTTAATTATGAAAAAGATTCTTTTTATACTTTGTTTGTTTGCCAGTTATAATTGCTGCAATGCACAAACAAATGATTCAACCGCGATCCGTAATGCAATGAACGAACAACTAACTGCCTGGAACAATGGCAACATAGATGCTTTCATGCAAACATACTGGCAAAGCGATAGTTTAATGTTTGTAAGTAATCCGCCAACGTATGGCTGGCAAGCAACATTAGATCGTTATAAAAAAGCTTACCCCGATACCGCAACAATGGGTAAACTTTCTTTTAATCTTTTGCAATTAAAACAACTTTCTTCTGAGTATTTTTTTGTGGTTGGCGAATGGCATTTAAAAAGAACCGCCGGTGATGTTGGCGGTTACTTTACTTTATTATTTAAAAAAATAAATGACAAATGGTTAATTATTGTTGACCATTCAAGCTGATTATGCATTAATAATTTCTACCAGAATCTTACATATAAAAGCGAAATAATCAGCAGCGTTATTACAATCAGCGCTAAATTACCCGGACTAACTTTAAACATTCCTTTATCAAGCACAAATGCTTTCGGGTTTACTTTCGGTCCTGCCAAACTCATAGCCACCATTACAATCACCGTAAACATAAATGCAAGGCCCATACAAATGTGAAAAGGTATTTCATAGTTGCCATCTGTATTTTTATACGCTGTGTAAAGAAATGTATTCGGCCCAAACCATTGCGGCGCATATACATTAAACACAATAGACATCAGGAATCCTACTATTACACCTGCAACAGCCGCGGCGCCTGTTGTGCGTTTCCAAAACATACCTAATATAAAAATAGCAAACACGCCGGGGCTTATAAAGCCGGTATATTTTTGTATGAAGGTGAAGCCGCCTTCGCCACCAATACCTAAAGCATCTTTCCAGGTTAATAATATAGAAACAATCATTGCTGCAAGAATAGTGAGGCGCCCAATCCAAACCATCTTGGCTTCTGATGCTTCCCTGTTTACATATTTTTTATAGATGTCCAGCGTAAAAATGGTGGAGATGCTGTTTGCTTTACCTGCAAGCGAAGCAACTATTGCCGCTGTTAATGCAGCCAGCGATAAACCAATTAAGCCGTTTGGCAGATAACCAAGAATTGCAGAATATGCATTATCTGAAACTACCTGTCCGTTCTTACTGTTCACCAGCATTTCACTTTGCAGTAATCCTTTTTGATGCAAAACATAAGCTGCAATACCAGGCAACATTACAATTACAGGCATCAGCAATTTTAAAAATCCTGCAAACAAAATTCCTTTACGGGCAGTTTGTAAATCTGCGCCCAATGCACGTTGTGTTATGTATTGATTGCAACCCCAATAATTTAAATTGATGATCCATATACCGGCAACGTAAGATAGTACGCCGGGTATGGTTAAATAATTCGTGACCTGCTGTTGATTAGAGTTTGCATCAGGTTTAGAAAATATCATGTGAAAATGGTCAGGCGCATTTTTTAAAAGTGCATTAAAACCAGCCAGCGCACTATCGCCTAAACCAAATGCTTTACTTACAACAGTTAAGGCTACATAAGTAGTAGCAAGCCCGCCTATAATTAAAACAGATACCTGTATTACATCGGTAAAACCAATTACTTTCATTCCGCCCAGCGTAATAAAAATTGCAAAAATTGATAAGGCAATAATGATGATATGAAAGTTTTCCTGGCTGCCACCGGTTAAATTATTTATGGCAACAGCGCCAAGAAATAATATAGAAGTAAGATTTACGAATACATATAAAAACAGCCAGAAGATCGCCATGATTAATGCAACCGTTTCGTTGTACCGCGTTTTTAAAAACTGCGGCATCGTAAATATTTTGTTCTTTAAATAAATAGGAATAAACCAAACTGCAACAATAATTAATGCAATGGCAGCAATCCATTCATAGGCGGCAACTGCAACACCAATCAGGTAGCCGTTTCCGCTCATTCCAATAAACTGTTCCGCTGAAATATTTGAAGCAATTAAAGATGCGCCAATTGCCCACCACGTTAAAGATCCTTCCGCCAAAAAAAAGTCATGTGTAGCACTTACAGATTTTTTTTTCTTTCTATAAATGTAATATCCGTAGCTGGAAACAAGAACAAAGTAAATAATAAAAATCAGCTTGTCTTGAAGAAGAAGTTTATTCATGGTTTGTCAATCGTTGTTGGTTATAGTATGTTGTAATGTTAAAGATTAATTGTCAATT
>JBDUBY010000273.1:0-7634 GCA_040003735.1 Parafilimonas sp. | reverse complement strand
ATAAAAAAACATAAAATGTTACCGACATCCATCTTGGAATATCAGCATACACATTGTACGTATCAATAAAATTTCCCCACGGTTGTGGATGATTTTTTAAAAGACCCGTTATAACTCCTATCACAAAAACAATCGCAGTCAGTTGCGGAATCAAATCAATAATTACAGGATAAAAATGACGACGCTGTTTCTTACTGATTTTAAAATCTGGTTCCAGCGATGTTTTAATATAGAAATAAAGTAATGGTCCAAAAGGCATTACAATTACAAGCGGAATAAAATTAGAGATGAAGCGAAGAATATCTGAATTAAACCAGTTTGTATAACTCGCATATAAATTAAAACTTGCCAAAGAAATCAACAAAATCAGTGCAGATAATAAACGATTAGCCTGCTTATTTTTCTTTGAGAAAAAAAGCAGGCTGCTAATAATAAATCCCTGGATTGAACCAAGTAAAATAATTGTATTTAAAAATGCTGACACTAAGCTGATTAATGAAAGTGCAAATTACTTAAGCTTTCAGCAACTTAAATGCATGCGTCCAATCATTTTTTAAAAAGCCATCAATACACCATAAAACACATAAAGGTTCAATGGCTCTTGCTGCTTCAACTTTACCCATATCAGCGGTTTCCCATCCAAACGCTGTGAGTATAGCTTTAACTTTTTTCTTTGCTGCATCATCATTGCCACAAATAAACATAGTTGGTGTGGCATCTAATTGTGGCTTATACATAAGCAGGTTGCCAACACTATTGAAACACTTTACAAACTTTGCATCAGGATAATCTTTTTGCAATTGCTCCATCAGCGAATTATTCAAATCAGTAAAAGAATTTAAAACGCCGTTTGTTGGCGGTTTATCACCAATAGGATTTGTAGTATCAATAATTATTTTTCCTGAAATATTTTTTGCACCTGCCAATTTCAAAGCCTCACTTGCTGCTCCACCTTTTACGCAGAGCACGAGCAATTCACCAAATTTCGCCGTTTCATCAAACGTGCCGATATCAATTTTTGTTTCAAAGTTAAAATCAACAATTTCTTTTTTTGATGTGTTACGTGTTCCAAGCATTATCTCATAACCTTCTTCTTTAAATGCTTTGGCAAGCGTTTGCCCAACCGCGCCTGAACCAATTATTCCAACTTTCATAAATGATAATTTTAAATTTTATGCGTTAAATGCTACAGCAAATTCTTTTGAAAAGTCTTCAAGTTTAATTTTGCTTAAAACAGGTTTGTTTTTAAAATAATCTTCGCCCAGTTCACCCGTGCGCATTGCACTTCCCATCTCTGTATAGTTTTTTGCAACTTCATCAGATAAACCGGCTTGTTGCAAACCTTGCAAATTTTGTTCATCAGAAAAAACAACCCACTTCAGGTCTTTTTTATCAATTGCATTACCTAAAACAAAAGCAATTTTTTCACCTGTTACTTCATCACCTGCAATATATTTTACGCTGTGACCGGTAAAAGATAAGTTCAGTAATTCTTCTGTTGCAGCTTTAGCAATATCTGATGGATGAACTATTGGAAAAGTTTTGTTGCCAAAATTTCCACCCATAATACCTGCAGTTTTAATCAAGCCAATTTGCGCCAATAAATTTTGGTAAAAATAAGCCGGTCGAAGATGTTTGATGTTTACATCTTTAAGCGCATTCAATGCTTCTTCAACACGATGCAAACCGGTTACTGGTCCGCAACCATCAGCCATGTGCGCACCAACGCTACTTAGATTTACAACATATTTAATTCCTGCATCCTTAATTGATGTTGCATAATTTTTTCCGGTGTTGCCAATCCATTCTTTCCAATCATCAGCATCCAATTTTGGTGGAATCATGGTGTACACTGCATCATTATCTTTAAAAGTTTCATTCAAAAATTTTACATCCTGTAAAAAACCAACTGCAGGTTTTGCACCAAGCGCTTTAATTGCCTGCTCATTTTTGTAGTTTGATGTGATGATAGTTACTTCATGACCCTTAGCAATTAAATTTTCAGCTAAAGGCTTGCTTATGTGACCTAATGATCCTGTAATTACATATTTCATATTTCTTTTTTTTAGTTTGATGAAGTGATTTTAATAGTTGTATATACAAATAAAAATTTAAAAAAAATTAGCTTGGCAACTTATCAGCAAGCTTATGCATGCTTTTCAACAGCTTTAAACTTTCTTCTTTACCTAAAACTTTTGCATAAGCATTAAAGAAATCATGAACGCATTCTTTAAGTTTTGGAAACATTTGTTTTGCTTTTGGTGTTGGATAAACATTTGTAATTTTTCCTACAGTTGTACGTATCAATAATTTTTTTTCTTCAAGCTTTTCTATAAGTCGTGTTACTGTGCTGGGCGTAAGCTGCATCTCGCCCGACAAAACACCCGGTTGTACTCCCGGATCTTCAATTACTATCATTAATAAGTAAGCATGACTTGGAGAAAGATCAACCTTTTTCCAGCTTTCATTTGCAAGCTTTTCCATTCTCCTTGCCAGCGCGTTAGAAGAAAAATACATGCATTTAGAATACCTGCTTTCCGAAATTTTCATTAAAGTAAATGTAGTCTATTATTATTTGTATATACAAATAACTTTTATTTTTTATCTTCAAAAAAAATTAATGTATGCGTTACGTGTTTATGATACTTACCTTTTTTATTGGTGCTATCATTCCTGTTCAGGCAATATTAAATGCAAGATTGGGGAAACAAATTGGCGGATCTTTAATGGGTGCATTTATGAGTTTCTTTACAGGCACCATTGTGTTGTTGATTTTAAATTTAATAGTGAACGGCCATGCTATGTTTAATTTGCGGCAATCAGTTGGCGGCCAATGGTACATTTGGTTAGGCGGATTAATAGGTGCCATATTCGTTGGATATATTACCTGGATAAATCAGCAACAGGGTGTTGCTTTAACTTTCGCATTGGTTGTAAGCGGGCAAATTTTTATTTCTTTATTGATTGATCAATTTGGTTTATTTGGTTCAGCGATAAGAACGATAACTTTGGAAAAAATCATTGGCGCTGCCTTTATTATTGCAGGCATTTTGCTTATTAAAAAATAGCATGGACAATCCGAATTTACAAACAGAGAAATCGCAATTGAGCGTTGAAGAAAAAGAGTTTGAAAACAACATCAGGCCAAAACATATTATTGAGTTTTCAGGACAGCAACAATTAATAGACAATCTCCTGATTTTTATTAAGGCTGCAAAGCTTCGCGGCGAAGCGCTTGATCATGTTTTATTTCATGGTCCGCCGGGTTTAGGTAAAACAACTTTATCAAGAATTGTTGCAAATGAATTGGGCGTAAACATTCGCGAAACGAGCGGGCCGGTAATTGAAAAGCCCGGCGATCTTGCCGGCTTACTTACGAATCTTGAAACAAACGATGTTTTATTTATTGATGAAATACATCGCTTAAGCACTGTTGTTGAAGAATATTTATATGCAGCGATGGAAGATTTCAGAATTGATATTATGATTGATACCGGGCCAAATGCGCGCAGCATTCAATTAACCTTAAATCAGTTTACATTAATCGGTGCTACTACGCGAAGCGGGTTATTAACAGCGCCATTACTTTCAAGGTTTGGTATAAAATCAAGACTGGAATATTATCATGCTGAAACATTGAAAAAAATTATTCAGCGCAGCGCATCAATATTAAATACAACCATTTCAGAAGATGCTGCTGCAGAAATTTCAAGACGAAGCCGCGGCACACCAAGAATTGCAAATGGTTTATTAAGACGTGTGAGAGATTTTGCGCAGGTATTAAATGATGGTGTTATTGATATCGGCATAACACAACATTCATTAAAAGCATTGAATGTAGATGAACATGGTTTGGATGAAATGGATAACCGCATTTTATCAACCATTATAGAAAAATTTAAAGGCGGACCTGTTGGTATTACAACTATTGCTACTGCAGTTGGTGAAGAGCCCGGAACAATTGAAGAAGTGTATGAACCATTTTTAATTCAGGAGGGTTTTTTACAACGCACATCACGTGGCAGAGAGGTTACACATAAAGCTTATGAACACATGGGAAAAAAGCCAGGTAATAGCAGTGGTTATGCGGGAAATTTGTTCAGTTAAAAAACGCGATTAAATTATAAACCATTTTCCATCTTCTGTTGTTGAATAAGAAGATCTATTACTCATTTATACATCTTAGTATTAAGATTGATATAAATATTTTTTACATAAACCATAATATTATCATTCAGTTTCGTGAGATAAAAAATGAGTTCATGAATGGTAGGCAAACTTTCGGGCAGCCGCTTAACTTCCTTTTTTTCAAATGGTAGCAAAAACATCGTTGGCAATTTGTTTATATACAGAAAAAATTCCGCCCTTCTTTTATTACCAGGCATAAAAAAGGCCGTTCAAAACATTTGAACGGCCTCAAGCATATACGGATTATAGCATTTAAAATAATGTAAATTCTACTCTTCTGTTTTTTGCTCTTCCTGCTGCTGTTTTATTAGATTCAATTGGTTGTGTTTCACCATAACCAGTCGCTTCAATACGTGATGGATTTGCACCTTTTGAAACAAGATAATCTTTAACAGATTCTGCACGGTCTTTAGATAATTTCATATTTGAATTGTCTGAACCAACATTATCTGTATGGCCTGCTAATTTTAAACTGAAATTTTTATTTACTAATATTTGAGCAACCCTGTCAAGACTTGCATAAGAAGACGATTTTATTGTTGATTTACCAGTCTCAAATTGAAGATTTTTAATGGCTTCACTTACTGTGCGTCTGTCTTCTTCAGTTATTACAACTGTTTGAGGCGGTGGTGGCGGAGCCATTACTGGTAACGGACAACCTGCACCATCCACTTTTACACTATCAGGAGTGTTAGGACATTTATCAAGATAATCTGCTACGCCATCTTTATCAGCATCAGCTTTTAATGAGTTTACTTCATTCTTTAAAGCATCAATTTGGCTTGCGCTTTGTTGTTGGCTTGCTGCAACAGAAGCTTTTAATGCTTCATTTTCATCCATCAAATCTCTTTTGAATTGTCCAACAGGATTATTCATCATTAACTGTGGTTTGCCTCCAAAAGCAAATTCAAGACCTGCAAATGCATAACTGAATTTGTCTTTATGAAAACTACCGGAATTGTATCCATCAAAATTATCTGCATCAACAAAATTCATTCTAAAGCCAAGATCTAAATTAATGTCTTGTGCTAACCCCACTTTTAATCCACCACCAACGGGCACAAAAAATTCATGAATGCTTTTGTCTCCTGCTTTATAACTTATAGTAGTGCCGGAATTAGTAACCAATGTTGGTTTATAACCTGCTATTCCACCACCAACGGAAACATAAGGTATAACTACATTTTTATCGCTGAGCCAGTTAACGTTGCCAAACGTTACAACACCACTTATACTTGCTGCCCAGTTTAGGTTTGTTTTAAATGATTTATAAGGATTTGATGTTACATCACCATTGCCCAAAGCATCACTATTATCTCCTTTAACATTACCTCTTAAAAATTCTGCCTGCACTGCAAGAAAATGAGTGAACTGATTTTTTATATATCCGCCATAACCTAAATCCCACTGCGGATGTGTAAAATTATTACTTCCGCCAACGGGTACAGACGGTGTTAATCCACCTCCATTTATACCAATTGAAAACGTACTGAACTTTTTTATAGGTTTCATGTTCATTGTTGAATCCTGTGAGAATACAGGTGCTGCAAATAATAAAAACGATAATCGTAACAGCATTTGTTTTGAAAAGATCTTTTGCATGTAAGTTTTAAATTTTGTTATTTACATGCTATTCGCAAAGCAGATGCCATGTTTATTATCGCACATACATATAAGGCATTTGATTATCGGTTTAGCTATGGAAACTCATCTTTTCTTTTAACATAACTATAAAAATCATAAATGATTTATTAAAGCTGGTAAAAATTGTTAAGGGTTTTTCTACAAAAAATTTATACCGAGTTTTAATACGTTGTGTTAAATCTTATTTATAAAATCTTCCTCTGTTTATTGCTTCATTTTACTTTCAATAGCAGCAAAGTTTATTTGAGATTGAAGGTTTTGAAATTCGGGTTGTTGCATCATACGGCTCTTATCTGTAAAATTATTTTCAACAGCTTTCATCAAATCTTCATTAACTGCTTTTGCATTATTATTTCTTGCATTAAGTATGGCTGACAAATACCACGCTTCGCTATTTGTTGGATCAGCCATTTTATAAAGCGTTACAAAATAAGAAGCATCATTATTTTGATTGTTATTGATGAGTTGGTTGCTGATGGAATAAAATGCCAGCGATAAATACGCAAGTAATCTTTCATACATCGCACCTTCCGGCGTTGATGCTTTCGATTTTTGTGTAAGATCATTAATTGTCTTATTCCAATAATTCATATCGCCTTTCTTAAATTCACTATTGTACTCTGCTTTTTTATTTTGCTCGTTGGCAAATAAATTTTGTTGTTGCTGTAGTTGATTGTTATATGCAGTTTCACTTTTTATAGCATTATCTTTTTGTTTAAACCAGTTTACATCTGTAATTCCATCAAGCATATTTATTGATAAAATACATTCATTTTCTGCCTGTATCAAATCATTTTTCTTTTCAGCAGAGTCTATTCTTTTTTTACTGTTGATGATGTATGCGTTGATAAACGAATCATTTTTTGCAAGCAGTTTATTGCGCATAGCATCAAGCTCAATACCCGCGAATGCAATATTCATCACTGACGAAGGCGCCCATTCATGTTTGCCATTAAAAAAAATAATTCTGTGTGTGGTTTGTGTTTTATCGAGATCATTATTTAACGCAACAAGATCCGTCATGTTCATATCACCTTTACCGGCAATGCCTGTAAAACTGAAATTAAAATTGCCTGAACTTGCTTCATCAGGCAAGCCTGCGCTGTTGGCAATAACGCCTTCGATTTCTTTATGATGTAGAGCAATATAACTTGCCACTTTAGCACCACCTGAAAACCCGCATGTATAAATAATATTATTGCTCAACGCTAATCTTACTTGCGTATCATTAAATAAATTCTGCCAGATATTTTCTGTTGTTTGCCAATCGTTGCCATTCTTTGAATTATTACTTCCTATTAAAACATAATTGTATTCATCTGCCAATGCTTTATAATTTTTTAATGGCAACGCACCATTACCATGCGGATCAAAAAAATAAATTACAGTGGTTGGTTTTTTTAATGAAGGAATGTATAAAGCATACGATTGCGAAGCATCATTTTTGCAAACAATATTGCTTATGATTTTTCCTGCAGGAAATGAATCAGTAGTATTTGAAGTTGCAACAGTGGTATCAATAATTGTTACATCTGCATTTTTATTTGTTTGTTTATTGGCGCAGGCTGTTGCAGCAATCAATAAAATATTCAGTGATATAATTTGTAAAACTTTCATGAGGCTGCATAAATAAACCACTAAAATAACAAGCCATTATTCAATTTAAAAATCAATAAGTAATTATTTAGATAAAAGCTCTTGTGCCATAAGCGTTATAAGCTTCTCTGAATTCTTTTGGTGTACAGCCTTTTTTCTTTCTGAAAATTCTGTTGAAGTTTGAAATATTATTAAAGCCGCATTTA
>JBDUBY010000104.1:0-7660 GCA_040003735.1 Parafilimonas sp. | reverse complement strand
TGTTATAAAGATTGATGGTTTCTTTTGTTGCATGTTTATCACATGGCAAAACAGTTTGAGCATTAACATGTGTTGCTGCAAACAATATTAATATTATGAAGTTGCGTTTTTTTACAAGCAAGGTTATTCGTATTTAATTTAATCCCATGTTATCTACATACACTGTAAAACCTCCTGTATTGCTGTATTCTTTCAACCATATTTCATTTAAAACAGTTGATCCTGAAAGACCGAGATCTGCAAGCGAAATCTGGTAATCTGTCCACTTTCCTTCAACTACAGTAATTGTATATTTATCATTTTGATTGATGCCTAAATTAACTTGTTTGCCACCAGAACCAGGTGCGCCATAGATAGAAATTTTAAATGAAGTATATGGCGTAACATCTACACTTGCGCCGCCAAGTTGCATAGGTGAACCATAGCCACCTACATAATCAATTTCAACAGAGTGCGTTCCTGATTCAACCGGCGAGGCATTATCATAATTACTGGTACCGCCCCATCCACCACCGATCCAACCACCTGCACTCGTCCAGTTAGAAGTAACGGCATCATCATAAATTGGAAACGCAAGTCCTGATGCCAAAATCGTTAAAGAAGAAGCGCTTGTGCCGGTTCCTTTTGGCGTAACAACAGTTATATTTCCGGATAAAGCGCCGGCAGGCACTGTGATTGTTAGCGTGCTATCGTTTACAACATTAAAAGATGTTGTTATTGAACCAAGCGTAACAGATGTTGCGCCCGAAAATCTATTCCCTTTTACTGTTATTGCATCGCCTTCATGTGCTTGTGCGGGATCGAAAGACGTAACAACCGGCGCAAAATTTACAGTATAAGAAACAGTATCAGAACCGGTAGGCGCAGATACGGTTATTATTTGATTTGCATCGCTTAAACCATCCGGTATTGTAACAGTAAGTTTTGTTGAATCATTAATTGTAAATAATGCAACAGTGCTTCCGAAAGTAATTGTACTAACAGATTTAAAGTTAATTCCGGTAATGCTGATATTATCTCCCGGAAATGCTGCTTCAGGATTTACAGAAGCAATTGTAGGAATTTTAGGCGCTTCAAGAATAGTAAATTTTTGCGCTGCATAAGCAACTCCATCACCTATATAAACCTGTACATATAAATCGCCCGGCGGTAAACTATCCGGAACAATTGCTGAAATAGAAGTATCTGAAGGTGTTTGAAAAACTGCATCCACAGTTCCAAATCTTATAGCTGTTACAGCTTTAAGATTCGCGCCTTTTATATCAACCGGGGCACCAGGTATGGCACTTGTTGGGTTTACAGTTATAATATTTGGAAGTGTTTGTGCAGGATATTTATCTTGTTTTTTGCAAGAGGATATTAAGAAAGCAAAAGCAAAAAATGTAATGCTTATTAAAAGAGCTTTCTGTAATTGTTTATGCATAAAGAAAAATTAAAGTAATGATAAAATTGAAGCGAGTTTTTGAGATGAAAATTATCAATGCACTAAAAGAATATTATCATAGTATAAAGTTTGATCAGCATCGCTGTTGCCGTGTATCTGGAAATCAAACCGCTGTGTAGTGGTGCCATCAAAGTTTCCAACTACGGGTATTGTTACATATGTCCAAACGTTTGCAGGAACAGAAACTGTAACTTTTTTTGCTGTGCCTTGTGGGTCAGGGGAAACATCAACAAGGTTATCTTCTGTTCCACCCTTTACATAAAAAGTTAGTGCACTATAATCAGATGCAACAATGTTGTTATCAGAATGCAAACTGGCTCCCTGCCAGCCACCTTTTGCATACACTTCTTTTAAAGATTGCGTACTGGCAACAGCGAAAGCCGGATCAGAGGAAACACTTGTTGCGGACCACGACCAATCCTGTATTCCATCACCATAACCTTCAGTGAAAAGCTTGAGCTGCTTATCCATATTTATTAAAGTAAAATCGGTAGTGGTTGTGCCTGCATTATTTGTAATAGCAAGTTTTGCAGAAGAAACATCTGAAGCAGGTAATGTAATTACAAGTTGCTTTGCAGATGTTGATATAATAGTTCCTGTATCTGCACTGCCAACAATAACTACATGATTAGCGGATTCAAGATAATTTCCGGTTAATGTAACTGTGCCACCGGCCTGCCACTCCTGCGGGAATGCAGATGTAATAGAAGGAACAGCTAACACGGTAAAAGGCAAACTAAATTGGTAGCCTGAAGTAGTTGTAAAAACAATATGCTGCGCACCAACATTCGCATCAATGGGAACACGCAGAAGGATAGCATTATCTGTATTAAAATTTGGATTGAATGCAACCGGCACATTTCCTAAATCAAATACTGCAGATTCTACATTTCGTAAGCCACTTCCCGTAATGGTTAAAAGCGTATTGCCCGCAGCACTATCCGGAGCAATTTCATTTGCTTTTGGATTTACATGTACATCTTTCTTGCAGGATGTAATAAACAATGCACAGCTAAAAAAAGCGGTTATTGTTATTATCGTTTTCAACATCATCTTTTTTATTTTAATTTTTTCTTATAACAAGTATTACGTTTTAGTAATCCTTTTAGTTTTATGACTAATAATAAGGAACAGCAGGTTTTGCTAATTCAGGATCTGCAACAACTTCATCAGATGGAATAGGCAAATAAAGTTGCGATGCATCAGAAAATGTTGCATGCACATGATTCACTGTTCCATCGCTGTTTAAAGTTCCGCGTTCCTGTGAATTAATAATTTCCTGCGCTTTTGCAAAACCCTGCCGCTGTATATCATACCAATAATCTCCTTCAAAAGCAAATTCAACTCTTCGCTCATGCATTATCATATCTTTTGTAAGACTTGTAACCGGCGGCAAACCTGCGCGTGTATGCACAAGGTTAAATGCATTTAAAGCGCTAACATCAGTAGTAGATGCATTAACGCCTAAAATACCTTCAGCATAAATAAGTAAAACATCTGCATAGCGTAATATGTAAACATTCAGCGCATCGCCAAATGAACTGGTTGGGCTTCCGCCGTTAGCAGCCGGGCCAACAATATATTTTAATGAATTAGATCTTGTTCCAGTAGTTATATGCGTAGCATCATCCTGGTGACCTAATAAAGAAGTATCATAAGTAAAGCCATTTGGAAAATTTGAATTGATCCAGTTTGGATTTGAAAAGCCTTGCTGCATTACAGACCAGCCTTTTCTTTTATCTCCGGGATCATAAGCATTCAATAGATCAAGTGTTGGAATAACGGATGAATAACCGGTTCCGAAATCAGGTTTTAAAAGTGTTGACGGGCCAGCGTATGCCTGTATATCGTTTGCATAAGAATATCCGCCGGCAACCCATTGCAAAGCAAATAAAGATTCACTATTATTGTTTGCATTAGAACTCGTAAACATTTCTTCATAATCAGGATACAAACTGTATTTACCAGACTGAATAACTTCATTTGCTTTTAAAGCAGCGCTATCATAATCACCTCTGTATAAATACAATTTTGCTTCCATGCCTGCAGCAGAATATTTGGTAACTCTTCCCGGTTGATAAGGCGTTTCAGGCAACGCAGCTTCGGCTGCTTTAAGATCATTCAAAGCAAATTGTAAAACATCTTTTTGCAGGTAACGCGGCACATTTAAATTTCCTGAATTTGCCAAAGCGACAGGATCTGAAACAATTGGTGCATCACCGTAAGTACGTGCAATAAAGAAATAGGCAACACCTCTTATAAATTGCGCTTCTGCAATTCCCGGATCAATGAATGAAGCATTCTCATCATTTCTTATCTGTTGAAATGTATTCATTAAAACGGTTGCATTACCGGCAACTTTATAAAAAGATTGCCATGCGTTTAAATTCTGCCCGTCTGTTGCCTGCACTGTAAAATATACATAAGTATTATTGCCATAGTTAGGATCACCTGCTGAAGTCATCATATTGCCGCCATACACTTCGCCAATACAATGAAAAGCTTTATCAAGCCAGTTATACCAGGCCTGGTTATATAAAAGCGCCGTTGCACCTTCTACCTGCTCCTGGTTTGTATAATAATTATCTAACGTTGGCCCATTAAGCGAAGGACGATCAAGATAACTTTTTGAACAAGCAGATGCTATCGTTATAAATGCAATTAAAATATATACTGATTTATTTTTCATTTCTGTTTAATTAAAGTTTAGAATACAATGTTTGCACCTACAGTTAATGAGCGCGGATTTGGATAATGGCCGTAATCGATGTTTTGCAAGATCACACTGTTGTTATAAGCACCCAATTCAGGATCATATCCGCTGTATTTCGTAAACGTGTACAGGTTCTGCCCTGAAATATATATTCTGCATGAGGTCATCTTTAAATGATTTATCCATTTCACAGGAAAATTATAACCGAGCGCCAAATTCTGTATTCTTAAATAAGATCCGTCTTCAATATACCTGTCTGAAATAATAAGATTATTTTGGCTGTATTGATTATATCTTGGTAAACTGCCGTTAGTATTTTGAGATGTATAACGATTCATCACAGTACTAAGCTGGTTTTGATAAACGCTAAACTCAGATTCTGTTTCCCTGCGTGAATAATTAAAAATATCATTGCCGTAAACACCTTGTAAAAAGATGGAAAGATCAAAGCCTTTGTAAGAAAAACTATTGCTTAATCCATAAGTAAACTTTGGGTTTGGATTACCGATGTATGTTTCATCAGCAGCAGTAATTTTACCATCTCCATTTAAATCTTTATATCGTACATCACCAAGCCACAATCCTTGCTGGCCAACTGGAAGACCCTGGTCAGGACCTTTTGCCAATTCTTCCTGACTGCGATATAAACCATCAGTAACAAAGCCATAGAAACTACCTACGGGTTGACCTGCGATTGACTGCGTAAGTGTTTGAGGTGAAAAAGCTATGCTTTTACCAATTATTGTTATTCCCGGCGCATATAATTCATTCAAAGTATTTTTATATTCACTGAACACAACTGAAGTATTCCATGTAAAATTTCTGCCTTGTATATTGTGGCTTGTAATACCAACATCAATACCTGTGTTCGTCATCTTACCTGCATTTGTAACAGGCGGTTCAATATCCTGGTAATTGTTGTTAGGTGGATTTGGATCCAAGCCCGCAAAACTTGGCAGTACGGTTGACAAAATCATGTTGGTTATAATCTTTTTGTAAACGTCAACAGTTATATCAATGCGCTTAAACAGGTTTGCGTCAATACCTGCGTTATAAGTTACAACTGATTCCCATCCTAAAGCCGGGTTGCCAACATTTGCTACAATACCAGGAACTGCTGATGAGCCAAACAAACCAACTGCATTATTTGCTAATCTTATATTTGTTGAATAAGCATGATCAACAGGAGAATTTGAATTACCAATTGAGCCTGCGCCTAATCTCAATTTGAGATACGTTAACCCTTTCAAGTTTTTCGCAAAATCTTCATTGGTGATAGTCCAGCCTACAGATCCTCCGGAAAAATAACCCCAACGTTTTTCAGGTCCAAATGCTGAGTTGCCATCAGCCCTGCCTAACAAGCTTATAGAATATTTATTATCGTATGTATAATTTATACGTGTAAAATAACTTTCAGAAGCACCATCATAAGTGGCACCGCTTGCAGGTGCGGCAGGATCAGGTGTGCCGGCACTAAGCGATTGAATATTATCTGTAAGACCGGTTACAGAAACCTGCGATTGATCATAACGATTGTAAGATGCTTCATGAGCTACTAAAACATTCACAGCATGTTTACCAAACACGTGATTGTAGGTAAGATAAGTTTGCAAGCCATAATATAAGTTGTTTGCTTTTTCAACTCTTAGTTTACTTGGCGATAAAATTATTGTTCCATCGGGATTAACAATATTCGGTTGAAAAGCAGAATTGTTAGTTAACTGAAAATCATAATTGAATTGATTTCTTAAAGAGAGATCTTTTGTAAATTGAACTTCAGCATACACATTTCCAAACGCTTTTGATTGCTTGGCCTGCACATTGCGCAGTTGCGCCAATGCTACAGGATTTTGACCGTTACCAAATGCAACATTTTGAACGGTGGTTGTATTAACGTAATCACCATCAAATGTTTGAACCGGCGTTGCAGGGCTGTTATACAACATTGCTGCAATTACAGATTGCTGCCCGTCTGTTACAGGAATTTTTTGATCAGTGTTTGAAAGATTTGTGCTTATGCCAGCCTTTAACCAACTCTTTACCTGTTGATCTACACTTGCGCGTAAAGCGTAACGTTTGAAACCAGAGTTAATAAGAATACCTGTTTGATCAAAATAATTTCCTGAAATATAATAAGTGTTTTTTCCCTGGCCACCTGAAAAAGATAATTGATGATTTTGAACGTTGCCTGTTTGGAAAACTGCATCCTGCCAGTTTGTTCCGGGCCCTAATAATTCAGGATGTTTAAACTCACCAATAGTATCTCTAACACCTGAAGTTGAATCCATCAATACTGAATTAAAATATTCAGCATATTCGCGAAGATTCATTATAGGCAACTTGTTTTGTATTTGTTGCTGCCCGTAATAAACATCATATTCCAATTTGCCCGCACCGGCACCATGTTTTGTTGTAATAAGAATAACACCATTACCGCCTTCTGCGCCATAAATTGCCTGGGCAGAAGCATCTTTTAAAATATCAATTGAAGCAATGTCAGAAGGGTTTAACGTGGCTAACGGGCTTTGCTGTGTTTGCCCGTTTACACCACCCAAATAATCGGTACCGCCGCTTGCTGTAGATGTATGTACAGGCACCCCATCAATAACATATAATGGTTGATTTCCGTTTACAGAAGTTATACCGCGAATTAAAACATTTATACCGCCGCCTGGCTGGCCGCTATTACTTGTAACAGTTACGCCGGGAACTTTACCCTGCAGCATTTGATCAGCGCCTGCAACAGGAAGATTTTTAATGTCAGCTTCTTTAACTGATGAAATTGCAGAAGTAACATTAGCACGCCGGATAGAACCATATCCAATTACTACAACATCATTTAAACTTGAAGCAGACGAAGTATTTAAACTTACAGTGATAATATTACTTTCAGATAATGGAACTTCTTTTGTTTGCATTCCTACATAAGTAACAACCAATGTTGATGCATTAGCAGGCAGATGTAAAGTAAATCTTCCATTTACATCTGTTGAAGTTGCAACCTTCGAATTTTTTACAGTAATTGTTGCGCCCAATAAAGGGTTACCACTGCTGTCACTTATTTCTCCTGTAATAGTTCTGGTTTGTGCGTAAGAATGATTAAGAACGAATAATAAAAAAAAGCTTACCATACCCCGCTTTAGCAATTTAATCATACGACAAGTTGTTTCAACAAAACTATTTATAAGTTTAGATTATAAGCTAATACTTTTTTATCTATTTTTTATACTTTTATACTTATTGAAGAAAATAATTTGTGCATTACATGCAGTTTTATAGGGATTTTTATAATATTACCTGCTGATACTTTTTTATCCTTTATTTGACTTAATTTATACAACGATGCCGACTGAATTGCTTAGGGAGATTATACCATTAACAAAAAATGATTGCTTTACTATTTTTTCACGCACAAAAGAAAAGTTTGATTTTCCGTTACATTACCACGAAGAATTTGAATTGAATTTTATTCAAAATGCAAAGAATGCACAACGCATTATCGG
>JBDUBY010000084.1:0-7725 GCA_040003735.1 Parafilimonas sp. | reverse complement strand
CAACTATTAAATCTAATCTTGGCGGCAACTTGCGTTTGCGTGTTCCGAACGAAATAAAAATGAGCAATGGTGCCGCTTTAAAAGAAGCAAATGGCGATAATACAAATGCATTTTATCAAACAGAAAAAACAGCAGCACCAATTGTTTCAGATAAAGCAACTATAACATTGCCGCAATTAAAAGAAACATGGTTGTATGATATAAACACACAGCCTGGAAAAATATATTCGATGGTAGCGAAATAAATATGCCTCAAGGCCTATACTTTGTGAAAGGCTAAGCCTTTATCTCTGCAACAATCTCATAAGAACGCAGCTTAATATGCTGGTCGTAAATGTGCGATACAATCATTAATTCATCAACTTGTGTTATATCAATAAACTGTTGCAGTTGTTGCTGAACAGATGCTTTATCGCCAACAAAACTGTAAGCACGCATACGCTGCACAGCTTCTTCTTCCAGTGGCGTCCAAAAATCATTCATATTGTTTATAGGCAAAGGCATAGGTTTTGGTTTGCCGCGTACAATACTTGTTGCCAATTGTAAAAATGATGTTGAAGCAAATGCTGCTTCTTCATTTGTTTCAGCAGCTACAACATTTACGGCTGCCATTGCATAAGGTTGCCGCAGGTAAACAGATGGCTGAAATTTTTCCCTGTAAATATCAAGCGCCTGTAATAAATAAGTTGGTGCAAAATGACTTGCGAATGCATATGGCAAACCCATTGATGCAGCGAGATAAGCACTGTCTGTGCTGGAGCCAAGAATCCAAATGGGTATATCCAAACCTTCACCCGGTATGGCTCTTACCAATGCATTTTTATTATCGGCAGAAAAATAAGTGAGCAGTTCCTTCACCTGTTCCGGAAAGTTGTAAGCAGCAAACCTGTCGCGCCGCAATGCCATTGATGTAACCTGGTCTGTACCCGGCGCACGACCAAGACCAAGATCAATTCTGTTGGGGTACAAAGTAGCTAATGTTCCAAACTGTTCTGCAATAATTAATGGCGCATGATTAGGCAGCATAATTCCGCCTGAACCAACGCGTAAAGTTTTTGTTGCGTTTGCTATATAGCCGATTAAAATTGATGTTGCAGCACTGGCAATACTTTCCATGTTGTGATGTTCTGCCAGCCAATATCTTTTGTAACCCAATTGCTCAACATGTTGCGCAAGCTTTATACTGTTTTGATATGTGTCTGCAATGTCTTTGCCTTCTCTTACTGTTGCTAAATCCAATACTGAAAAATGAATGTCTTTTAATTGCTTGCTCATACTTAAGCTTTATCTTTTAAATGCAAAATTAGTATAAGAAATACCAATAGTTTTTAGTAGAACGCCTAATCAATTTACCGTTTAATAAAGCCAATCTTTTCCCTTTGTATCTTTTGTTAATTGTCGATCTTGCAAGTAAAATTTCGTAACGTCTTTCGCTATAATATTGTAATAAAAAACCGTTAGCGAGAGTAAATTTGCATGATGAAGTTGACCGCATTATTTCTTTCAATCTTTATACATACTCTTTGCTTTGCGCAACAAACGTTTACAAATCCATTGTTGCCGTCCGGAGCTGATCCATACAGTTTTTATAAAGATGGATATTACTATTACACAAACACACTTGGTAATAAAATTAAAATATGGAAAACGAAAAATCTTGCTGATTTAAAAACTGCTGAAAGCAAAATAATTTTTACACCACCATCTAACACGAATTATTCGCATGAAATATGGGCACCTGAAATTATGTTTCTGCAAAATAAATGGTATGTATATTTTGCAGCAGATGATGGCAATAACAATCATCATCGTTTATATGTTTTGCAAAATGATAATGTTGATCCAATGCAGGGCGAATGGGCTTTTAAAGGAAAGCTTGCAGACAGCAATGATAAGTGGGCGATTGATGCAGACATCTTTCAATATAAAAATCAATTATACATTGCATGGAGTGGCTGGCAAGGTGATGCAAATGGTGAACAGGATATTTTTATTGCAAAGATGAAAGACCCGTTAACAATTGAAAGCAAACGTGTACGCATTTCAAAACCGCAATATGATTGGGAAATAAAAGGTGATTTGCATGATGCAAATAATCCGCCACATGTAAGTGTAAATGAAGGCCCGCAGTTTTTAGAGCATGATGGTAAGTTGTTCATTATTTATTCTGCGAGTGGTTGCTGGACGGATGCTTACGCACTTGGTATGTTGAGCTTGCAAGGCGATAATCTACTTGATTCATCATCATGGAAAAAATCTATGCAACCTGTTTTTAAAGCATCAATAAAAAGCAGTGTATATGCACCGGGGCATAATTCATTTTTCAAATCGCCCGATGAAAAAGAAGATTGGATTTTGTATCATGCAAACGATAAAGCCGGCGAAGGTTGCGGTATGTATCGTTCGCCGCGAGCACAAAAATTTTACTGGAATAAAGATGGAACGCCCAACTTTGGTGAACCGGTGAAAGAAGGTGTTAGTTTAAATATTCCATCTGAATAAATTAATCTTTGTGTCTTCGTGCCTTTGGCTAAAAATAAAATCACGAAAACACAAAAGCATCAAGAAACACAAAGAATAAATGATTGAAAAAAATTATTATGAAAAAAATACAAATTGTTATTGCGTTACTCTTTGTTTTTGTAACAACAAATATTAATGCACAAACAGAAGGCACGGTTTGGAGTAAACAAAAAGCAAATGCATGGTATGCGAATTATGACTGGTTGCGTGGCTGCGATTTTATTTCCAGCACTGCAATTAACCAACTTGAAATGTGGCAGGCAGAAACATTTGATACTGCAACCATCAATCGTGAATTAGGTTATGCAGAAAGTATTGGACTGAACGTAATGCGTGTTTTTTTGCATCATGTTGCATGGCAAATTGATAGCAGTGGTTTTAAAGACAGGATGAACACGTATTTATCTATTGCAGATAAACATGGCATTAAAACCATTTTTGTTTTTTTTGATGACTGCTGGAACCCAACTTATCATGCAGGCAAACAACCTGAACCAAAGGTTGGTATACATAATTCAGGCTGGATAAGAGATCCCGGCCAATTGTTGTATGATAGCCCTGCTGTTGTAAATTTATTGGAAGTTTATGTAAAAGATATTCTGTCAACATTCGCACATGATAAAAGAATTTTTATGTGGGATTTATATAATGAACCAGGCAACTCTGATTATGGTAATAAAAGTTTGCCTTTACTTCAAAATATTTTTACGTGGGCAAGAGAAATAAATCCTGATCAACCTTTAACAGCAGGCGTTTGGAATACCAAGCTCACAGATTTAAATACTTATCAATTGGCAAATTCTGATTTAATAAGTTATCATGATTATAATCCCATTAATGTGCATCGCAAAACAATTGATACATTAAAAAAATATGCAAGGCCATTGGTTTGTACAGAATATATGGCAAGGCCACGCAACAGCACATTCTTTACTATTATGCCTTTATTAAAAGAAAATAAAATTGTTGCGATTAACTGGGGATTGGTTGCGGGCAAAACAAATACAAAATATGCGTGGGATACACCGATGCCAAACGGCGCAGAACCAAAAGTTTGGTTTCATGAAATATTCAGGCCTGATGGAACACCATACAATAAAAAAGAAACAGATTTCATTAAATCTTTAACAGGAAAATAGTTTCAGAAAATAAACATCGAATTTTTGTTGGAGATGATTTGTATTATAAGCTTATCTCGCATATAAAGCGTTTATGTTTCGATGCATTACAGTAATTCGTGATGAAACATTCTTATACATCATACTGAAGTTATACTTCTTCGTGCCAAAGCTTTAATATCGCTTATTTCCAAAATATTTTTTGAGTAACCTATCGTTACACAATTAATCATTGCTTCACATACTTCTTTCATAGTTAATACATTCTTTGCAGAAAAAATCTTGATAATCTTTACAACAAACTTGTAAATACTCTTCCAGTTTTTTTGATCATCAAAAGGCAACATAACACCTGGCCTAAGATTGTATTCGCCTTTAAATCCCAGTTTAGACAGGTCGTTTTCCGTTCTGCCTTTTACACGTGCCCACATCAATCTGCCTTTTTCGCTGCTGTCTGTTTGTGCGCCGGATACGTAAGTAAATACCATGTTTTTATTTAGTTGCAGTAATGTTTTTGCAAAAACAAGCGTGGTATCATATGTAATGTATGTGTACTTGTCTTGTTTCATACCAATACTGCTTATGCCAGCGCAGAAAAAACAGGCATCATAACCTTGTATGCTTGAAGCATACTGGTTTAGCTGAAAGAAATCAGGAACTATAAGTTCTTTTAATTTGGGATGATTGTATTCGTAGTGCCTGCGATTAATCATTAGTATTTCACTTACCGAAATGTTTTGCAGACATTCAAACAAAACACCTTCACCTACCATTCCCGTAGCACCTGTAATGATAACTTTTATACCTGCCATTATTAATTTAAATTATGTAACAAAGTTCGTAAGAAATGTACAGCCCGCTTGTTTACAAGCTCAAAGCCGTCCATTTCCAATAATGAATATTTTTTAAAGAGTATAATTATCGCTGGCTTGCGATAAGCAAATTCAAATCAGTAAATTTTAAATCGAAACGTTGACTGATATATAAATTTGTAAGATGGCCACGATATAAATACACGCCATTCCGCAGATTGAAATTATGCCAAACCATTTCTTCAATGCCACCTGCTTCTCCTGCATCTAATAATAAAGGCATAAGCACATTGCTGATAGCATGGCTTGCAGTACGCGCATAACCGCTTGGAATGTTAGGAACGCAATAGTGTATCACGTCATGCTTTACAAATGTTGGATGCTGATGCGTAGTTATTTCACTGGTTTCAAAACAACCGCCGCGATCAATACTAACATCAATAATAACGCTGCCCGGCCGCATGGCCTGCACCATTTCTTCTGTTACAACTATTGGGCTTCGTCCAGCTTCGTTAGTTAATGCGCCAACCGCAACTTCGCATGTTTTTAATTGTTTGGAAAGTATGCGTGGTTCTATAACACTCGTCCAAACGCGCATGCCCAAATTATTTTGTAACCGCTTTAAACGGTAAACATTATTATCAAAAACTTTTACTGATGCGCCCATTGCAAGTGCAGTGCGTGCAGCAAATTCTCCTACCACACCGGCCCCGATAATTATAACTTTTGTTGGCGGTATACCGCTGATGCCACCTAATAAAACACCTTTACCATTTTCCTGGCAGCCGAGATATTGCCCTGCGATTAACATAGCTGCGCTGCCTGCAATTTCACTCATACAACGAACGATCGGGTAAGTGCCGCTATCATCTTTTAAGTTTTCAAAACCAAGTGCCGTAATTCTTTTTTCCATCATTTTTTCCAGCGATTCTTTTTTAAGCATGGAGAGATGAATTGGCGAAATGATGGTTTGATTGTATTGTAAAAATGGAATATCTTCTTCCATTACAGGCGCACTTTTTATAAGCATCGGCGCTTTATACACTTCTCTTTTCTTTAAAGCAATTTGTGCACCGGCTTCACTAAAATCATTATCAGAATATTTGCTTCCTTCGCCGGCTTTAGTTTCTACAATTACGTTATGACCATTATTTACAAGTACATTAATTGCTTCAGGAATTAATGCAACGCGGTTCTCCTGCAACACCATTTCTTTGGGAATACCAATAGTGAGTTTTGCACTTTGTGGTTTTATATCTAAAGTTTCTTCCTGCGTTTCGTAACTGAAACCTGCACTTATTACCGGCTTTGTAGTTGCCATAACTTAATTTAAAATGGAAGTATAAAAATAGTATTAAAGTTTAGATTAATTTTTAAGAATAGTCAGCCTTCGCACATCGTCATTTACTGCTTCTATAGAAATGTACAAAGTATTCTCAGGCAAAAACCCTGGAAACTTTTCAGGCCACTCAATAAAACAATAATTATTACTTTCAATACAATCTTCACAACCGGCTTGTATTGCTTCGGTTTCATCTTTTAAGCGATACCAATCCATATGAAAAATTACACCGGCAAGCGGGCTTTCATATTCATTAATGATTGCAAACGTTGGGCTGCTCACAGTATTTTGCACTTGCAAAACATCGCATAATGCATGAATAAAAGTTGTTTTACCGCTTCCCATTGATGCATTAAAAGCCCAGATTTTTTTTGTGCTGTTTTCGTTCCAGGCTTGCGCTGCAATATTTTTTATTTCAGATAAATTAAAAATTACTTCTTTCAACGTTTAGTTTGTTTTGAAAAAAATTTCATTTTTATATTTTTTATGATACCGTCTAATGAACTTCAATTGATTACGGTTGCGTCGCACACTTGTACTTCAGTATTTTTTTGCAGCAATATCAACTACGAACTTTAATCCAACTATTTAAGTTTCTCATTATTCTTATGTCTTTCGGCATCACGAATATTTTTCTTTTCAAAATTTTTTTGCAATGCTTCAGTTAAATCAACTCCTGTTTGATTAGCAAGACAAAGTAAGACCCAAAGCACATCGGCCATTTCATCGCTTAAACTTTTTGCTTTATCAGATTCTTTAAACGATTGTTCACCATAAGTACGCACCATTAATCTTGACAACTCTCCCACTTCTTCCATTAAAATTCCAAGGTTTGTAAGTTCATTAAAATAGCGAACACCGGTAGTTTTAATCCATCCATTTACATCTTGTTGCGCTTGTTGAATTGTCATATGAATGTTGTTTAAGAATTTCCTTTTGCAATATGTCTTTGTGCTTTTTTAAGTATCGCCAGCTTCTTAATTTTTGTTTGAATGATAAACAAAGGAATTAAACCAATCACACCAAAAGAACAATCAATCAATATATGAAAAAAAGGAATGCCTCTTATAAAACCAGCAATTAATGCAAGCGGCAAAACGCAAACACAAGTTATTATTGCCCATTGAATAATCCACCTGTTACGAACCGGATGTTGATACACACCAATAAATAAAATTGCAATTACAATATGCGCAAATGCAAGCCAGTCAAACCCATAAAATATAAACGGAAAATCTTCATGTGCTTTTTTAACACCAATCCAAACCTTATAAATCCATTTAGCTATAACAGAGTTTCTATCAAAGATGTTTGAATTAATTACCCATTTTAATTCTTCATAAATGGGAAAAGCTGTAATACCACTTATTACAAGTGCCGCTATAAAAATGATACTAAGAATACGAATTTGCCTTAGCAGTTTTGTCATTGAAAGAAGCTGTCAGTTAAAAGAATTTGCTACTTGAAATAAAACGAATCAATTTTCATTAATAGCTATAAAAAATCCCGCCTTTTCAGGCGGGACTATTGTTTAAATTAAGAAGTGCAATTATTTCACCTCAACATCAGCACCAGCTTCTTTAAGCTTAGCTGCAACTTCTTCTGCTTCCGCTTTTGCTACACCTTCTTTTACAGGTTTCGGAGCGCCATCAACTAAATCTTTAGCTTCTTTCAAGCCAAGACCAGTTAAGTCTTTCACGATTTTTACAACCTGTAATTTGTTTGCGCCACCGCTTTTCAATATTACATCAAAAGCTGTTTTTTCTTCAGCAGCAGGTGCAGCAGCACCGCCACCAGCAGGGCCAGCTACAGCAACTGCAGCAGCAGCAGGTTCAATACCATACTCATCTTTAAGAATTTTTGCTAATTCATTTACCTCTTTTACGGTAAGGTTAACCAGTTGTTCTGCAAATGATTTTAAATCTGCCAT
>JBDUBY010000054.1:0-7738 GCA_040003735.1 Parafilimonas sp. | reverse complement strand
CTGTTATCAATCTTCTTTCAATTTTCAATTTTTAAATAGAAAGCTTTTGCTGTTTCAGGCTTAAGATGTTTTTCAAACAATTGTATTAAATGAAGTTTTACCATCCCGATTAATAGGAAGAGTGATTGGTTCGAATCCAACCCGGTTAACTCTTTTTTATTCCTCTAATCCATATTAATTCTCTTAAAGCTTACTAAAGTATTACACAATTTTTTCTACTAAAATTTTTTGATGATTGTTGAAGTTGATATACAATAAGTGTACTTCACACCTCATTAGCATTAATAAAAATTTACCAGCTTTATTATGATATTACTGATGGCAAGGCTTTTGCGCTTATTTGAAAAGATCAGTAATAATAATCTGTTATTTTAAAATTTTTGTATGAGCAAAACTGTTGGTGATTTTTTAATTGAACGATTACATGAATGGAATATTTCAAGAATTTTCGGTTTCCCCGGTGATGGTATTAATGGTTTAATGGGCGCATTAAACAGAGCGGATGGGAAAATCGATTTTGTACAGGTAAGACATGAAGAGAACGCAGCTTTTATGGCATGTGCCCATGCAAAATTTACCGGAGAAGTAGGCGTGTGTATGGCAACATCAGGACCAGGTGCTATCCATTTATTGAATGGATTATACGATGCAAAATTAGATCATCAACCAGTAGTTGCTATCGTTGGTCAATCGGCTACAACCGCTATGGGTGGCAGCTTTCAGCAGGAAGTAGATTTAAATTCTTTGTATAAAGATGTGGCGCATGAATATGTTCATACGTTAATGGATCCATCACAAACACGTACACTTATTGATCGTGCAATGCGCATTGCAAAAATAGAACGCACCGTTACCTGTATTATTATTCCAAACAATTTACAGGATGAAAAATATGAAGCACCTGCACGCATGCACAATTCAATTCATACCAGTTTGCATTTTGCTTATCCGCAGGTTGTACCTGCATTGAGCGATATAAAAAAAGCGGCAGATATTTTAAATGAAGGAAAAAAAGTTGCAATGCTTATTGGTGCCGGCGCTTATAACGCAGCCGATGAAGTAATTGAAGTGGCGGAGCTTTTAGGAGCAGGTGTTGCAAAAGCTTTATTAGGTAAAGATGTGCTGCCAGATGACCTTCCTTATGTTACCGGCGCAATTGGTTTACTCGGTACAAAACCAAGCTGGGATTTGATGATGGATTGTGATACATTGTTAATGGTAGGTTCAAGTTTTCCATATTCAGAATTTTTACCTAAAGAAGGACAGGCGAGAGGAATTCAAATTGATATCAATGGAAAGATGCTCGGCATTCGTTATCCCATGGAATTAAATTTACAGGGCGATAGCTATGAAACTTTACGCGCCTTAATTCCTTTATTAAAAAGAAAAGAAGACAGAAGCTGGCGCGAAGAAATTGAAAAAAATATGAAAGAATGGTGGAAGGTAATTGAAGCAAGAGCTATGAATAGCGCAAGCCCTATTAATCCACAAAGAATATTTTGGGAATTGTCTTCACGTCTTCCTGATAACTGTATCTTATCTTCTGATTCCGGAACATCTGCAGATTGGTTTGCACGTGATATAAAAATCCGAAAAGGTATGCGTGCATCACTTTCAGGAAATCTTGCAACCATGTGTCCCGGCGTGCCTTATGCAACAGCAGCAAAATTTGCTTATCCGGATAGAGTTTCTATTGCCCTTGTTGGTGATGGCGCTATGCAAATGTTGGGAAATAATGGATTAATAACTATTTCAAAATACTGGAAAAAATGGAGCAATCCACGGATGATAATTGTGGTATTGAACAATCGAGATTTAAACCAGGTAACATGGGAGCAACGTGTAATGGAAGGCGATCCTAAATTTGAAGCTTCACAGGAAGTGCCTGATTTTCCTTATGCAGAATATGCAAAAATGTTAGGTCTTGATGGTATTAAAGTTGATAAAGAAGAAAATATTGTTGATGCTATTGAGTGGGCATTGGCTTGTAACAAACCAGTTGTATTAGAAGCTTATACCGACCCTTCCGTTCCACCGTTACCGCCGCATATTTCATTCAAACAGGCAAAGGCATTTACTTCTTCAATGATTAAAGGGGATGCTGATACCTGGGATATGATAAAACAATCATGGAAAGATGTTATAGAAAATTTTTTACCACATAAGAAAGAAGAAAGCGAAGCAGTAAGTTAGTTGAGGAACTTAACAGTTTTATAAACCTGTTAGGTTTTGTATAAAGTAAAGCAGCGTGAAATCATCAAACAGTATATTAATAAATAATTTAAAAGTAAGCGCTTTTAAAATTCCAACCGCTACACCTGAATCTGATGGTACTATTAATTGGAACAGCACAACTTTAATTTTGGTTGAAGTAAAATCGGCTGATAAAACAGGCATCGGTTATACGTATGCAAATGAGGCAACTGCAGTCGTTATTGATAAAGTTTTAAAGAATATTATTGTTGATGCAAATGCTTTAGATATTCCTTTTTTAAATGCAAAAATGATCGCTGCTATTCGCAACGATGGACAAGTAGGAATTGCGATGATGGCTGTATCTGCCGTTGACAATGCTTTGTGGGATTTGAAAGCAAAATTGTTTGATGTGCCGCTTTGCAATTTATTAGGCAAAGCAAAAGAAAGCATGTTGATTTATGGAAGTGGCGGCTTTACTTCATACAATAAAAAACAATTACAACAACAATTAAGTAATTGGGTTGATGAAGGTATTAAGCATGTAAAAATAAAAATTGGAACGCATGCTGAAAAAGATGTTGAACGTGTAAAAGAAGCACGCGATGCAATTGGAAATTCTACTTCATTATTTGTTGATGCGAATGGCGCTTACACTATAAAGCAAGCAATAGAAAAATCATTTCAATTTAAAGAATTTAATATAAGCTGGTTTGAAGAACCTGTAACCTCTGATAATTTGGAAGGCTTGCAATTTATTCGTGAACATGTGCAAGCCGAAGTAAATATTGCAGCCGGTGAATATGCTTATAATCTTCCTTATTTCTATCACATGCTTAAAGCAAATGCTGTTGATATTTTGCAAGCCGATGCAACACGTTGTGGCGGCATTACTAATTTTTTAAAAGCAGCAAGTTTAGCAGAAGCGCAGCAAATTCCGTTCTCTTCGCATTGTGCGCCGGCTTTGCATTTGCATGCTGCGGTCAGCTTAAGTAATTTTTATATCGCCGAATATTTTTACGACCATGCAAGAATAGAAAATATGTTGTTTGATGGTGTGATGCAATCAAAGAATGGTTGCATTTATCCTGATTTATCAAGACCTGGAATTGGATTAGAATTTAAATATAGTGACGCGGAAAAATATAAATTAAGTTAGACCTCATCCCAATCCTTCTCCAAAAGAGAAGGGCAAGAAAGAGGCTTACCTATAGAACGACTTTTAAATTATAATCAAGCTAAAAGCCCTCTCCTTTGAAGAGAATTTAGGTGAGGTTTAATTAAAATAAAAAATAATTTTTTAAAATGATAACCGATACATCATCACCCAAAAATAAAAATTCGAAAATTAACCTGCAGCATAATGGCAATTCAAATCATAAACATAATGGCAATGCGGAAACGCAATTAGACACACGTTTTGAGACGAAATATTCCATCAATGTTGATGTGAAAAATCTTGAGCGTGAATTAAAAAAATCTATCGAAGGCGAAGTGCGTTTCGATGATGGAAGTCGTGCTTTGTATTCAACCGATTCATCCAACTACCGTCAAATACCGATTGGCGTAGTGATTCCAAAAACAGAAAATGATATCATTCAAACCATAAACTTATGCAGAAAATATAAAGCGCCTTTGTTATCACGCGGTGGCGGAACAAGTCTTGCAGGTCAGTGCTGCAATGTTGCTGTGATGATGGACATGGCGAAATACTACAATAAAATTTTAAACATTGATAAAGACAAAAAATTAGTTACCGTACAACCAGGCATTGTGCTGGATGAAATGCGCAATGCCACCAAAGAAAAAGTGAATATGACTTTTGGTCCCGACCCTGCAACGCACGACCACTGCACACTTGGCGGAATGCTCGGCAACAATTCCTGCGGCATACATTCAGTAATGGCGGCGTTTGAAGGGCTTGGCGCAAGAACATCTGATAATACAGAATCTATTACCATTGTTACATATGATGGTATAAAAATGAAACTGGGTGCAACATCGGATGAAGAGCTTGAGCAAATAATTAATGAAGGCGGAAGACGCGGCGAAATTTATAAAAAGCTAAAAGACTTTAGAAATAAATATGCAGATTTAATTCGCGGAAAATTTCCCAACATTCCAAGACGCGTATCTGGTTATAATTTAACTGCATTGCTTCCTGAAAATGGTTTTAATGTAGCGCATGCTTTAATTGGTTCTGAAAGCACACTCGTAACTATCACCGAAGCCACATTAAAATTATTGAATGAACCTAAAGCGCGTTCGTTGCTGGTGTTAGGTTATGATAGTTTGCCCGACGCAGGTTATGCAGTTCCTTTTGTGATGCAGCATAAACCAATTGGTTTGGAGGGTATAGATGATCTTTTGCTCGAGTTTATGAAACGCAAAGGTTTGAATGTAGATGATATTCCGTTGTTGCCCGATGGCAAAGCATGGTTGATGGTAGAGTTTGGCGGCGATTCAAAAGAAGATGCGGATAACCAGGCAAAAAAATTAATGGATGATTTGAAGCAAGAAAAAAAGCAGCCAACCATGAGTTTGTTTGATGACCCCGAACAGGAAAAAATGTTATGGGAAATTCGTGAATCAGGTTTGGGTGCAACTGCATGGGTGCCCGGTGAACCCAATGGCGGACCGGGTTGGGAAGATTCTGCAGTGCCGCCCGATAAAGTAGGTGATTATTTAAAAGACCTGCGCGATTTATTTACAAAATATAAATTGTATCCATCTATCTACGGTCACTTTGGTCAGGGCTGTATACACTGCCGCGTGGGTTTTGATTTTCTTACAGAAGATGGAATTAAAGCATATAAAAGTTTTACGATTGAAGCTTCGCATCTCGTGGTAAAATATGGCGGCTCTTTATCTGGTGAACATGGGGATGGCCAGGCGCGTGGCGATTTGTTAGAAATTATGTATGGTGAAGAATTAGTAAATGCGTTCAGGGAATTTAAAACGATTTGGGACCCCGCATGGAAAATGAATCCGGGGAAAATTATTGACACGTACGGTCAAACAAATGATTTGCGTTTAGGCACAACTTACAATCCGCCGCATCTTAAAACACATTTTCAATTTCCTGATGAGAAAAACAGTTTTGCTCATGCAAGTAATTTATGTGTGGGCGTTGGTGAATGTCGTCGTCATGAGCATGGAACGATGTGCCCGAGTTACATGGTAACACGCGAAGAGAAACACAGCACACGTGGTCGTTCACGTATGTTGTTTGAAATGATGCAGGGCGATGTTTTAAAAGGTCAATGGAAGAATAAATATGTAAAAGAGTCGCTTGATTTATGTTTATCGTGTAAAGGTTGCAAAGCAGATTGCCCCGTGAATGTTGACATGGCAACATACAAATCAGAATTTTTATCGCATTATTATGAAGGCAAATTGCGGCCTGCATCAGCGTATGCATTTGGCTGGATTTATTGGTGGAGCAGGCTTGCATCAAAAGCGCCGTTTATTGCGAACTTCTTTTTTCATACACCGATTGTAAGCAATATTGTAAAAGCATTTGCAGGTATTGACCAAAAAAGAAAAATGCCGCGGTATGCAGAGATTACGTTTAAGGAATGGTTTTTTAATAGTCAACGGAAAACGGTCAACGGTCAGCAGCTAACAGCTAACAGCCAAAAGCCAAAAGTTATTCTATGGGCTGATACATTCAATAATTATTTTTTACCACAAACATTAGTTGCCGGAGTGGAGGTGTTAGAAGCTGCAGGTTTTGAAGTTATCGTTCCAAAAAAATCTATGTGTTGTGGAAGGCCGTTGTATGATTTTGGAATGCTGAACACAGCAAAAAAATTATTGCTTGATATAATGCATAATTTAAAAGATGAAATACGCGATGGCGTTCCTATCGTTGGATTAGAACCAAGTTGTGTGTCTGTTTTTAGAGATGAGTTACATAATTTGTTTCCGCGTAATGAACAAGCAAAACGATTGCAGAAACAGGTATTTACACTCGCAGAATTTTTGGAAAAGAAAGCGCCTGATTTTAAAATTCCGAAATTAAAAACAAAAGCGGTTGTGCAAGGCCATTGTCATCATAAAGCAATTATGAAAATTGACGCAGATAAAAATATAATGAAGAAAACAGGTCTTGATTTTAATGTGCTCGATTCTGGTTGTTGTGGTCTTGCAGGAGGTTTTGGTTATGAGAAAGGTGAGCATTATGATGTAAGCATCAAAGCAGGTGAAAGAGTGTTATTGCCAGCAGTGCGTGAAGCTGCAGATACTACATTAATTATTGCAGATGGTTTTAGTTGTCGCGAACAAATTGAACAGGAAACAAATCGTAAAGCATTGCATTTAGCACAAGTATTGCAAATGGGTTTGCGGGAACATAATCCATCTGTTTATATGCCTTTGCCGGAAAAAAAATATGTTGACGGAATGAAGCTGAAAAATCCAAACAAAAAAAGAAAATTTATGTTGCTTGCTGGTATAACCGCGATTGCTGTAACAACATTAATCATCATTAATAAAAAAAATAAATAGTTGCTTTATTGAAAATGTAACAATTATAAAAATGAAAAAAGATTTCCAGGGAAAAACAGTTGTGATAACCGGCGCTTCTGCTGGTTTAGGCAGGGCAATGGTGCGTGAGTTTGCAAAGCACGGCGCCAACATTGGTTTAATTGCAAGAGGTATTGATGGTTTAAATGCAGCCAAAAAAGAAGCAGAAGATTTAGGCAGCGAAGCATTGGTTGTTCCGGCAGATGTATCGCATGCAAATGAAGTAGAAAATGCAGCGCGAAAAATTGAAGAGCATTTTGGTAAGATTGATGTTTGGATCAACAATGCGATGGTAAGTGTATTTGCACCGTTTGAAAAAATTGAAGCAAAAGATTATGAGCGTGTAACTGACGTAACTTATCTCGGCCAGGTTTACGGCACTGCAGCCGCATTAAAAAGAATGAAACCGCGCAATAAAGGAACGATCATTTTAATTGGTTCTGCGCTGGCATATCGCGGTATACCATTACAATCTGCTTATTGCGGGGCAAAGCATGCGATACATGGTTTTTTTGAATCATTAAGAAGTGAATTGATAAAGGAAAAAAGCAAAATAAAATTGAGCATGGTGCAATTGCCTGCTATGAATACAACACAGTTTGGCTTTGTAAAAAGTTATCTTCCCAACAAGCCTAAACCAATGGGTAAAATTTTTGAGCCTGAAATTGCAGCAAGAGCAATCGTTGAAGTAGCTAAAGATTTTGAACGTGAATTATATGTTGGTTATCCAACAATAAAAACAATATTGGGTAATAAATTTATACCTGGTTATCTCGATAAATATTTAGCAGAAACAGGTTTCGATGGTCAGCAAACGGATGAACCAGAATCTGCTGACAGAAAAGATAATTTATATACTCCGTTGCCGGGCGACCATGGTGCGCATGGAAACTTTGATGCGGATGCAATAAACTTCAGTACAGAAACATGGATGGCAACACATAAAAAAACTTCGTTTAGTGTGGCTGCTGCTTTAATTGCCGGCGTGTGTACGCTGATTCTTCTGAACAGGAAATAA
>JBDUBY010000183.1:0-2331 GCA_040003735.1 Parafilimonas sp. | reverse complement strand
CTTAATAATTTTGAAAAGAAGAAAACTTTTCAGCGGGCAATATAAAATTAATTATCCTTCCTTTAAAAAATATAGTTATCCTGATTATTAAGTTTGATTATTGCTTATAACTAAACGTCACCTTCTTATCACCGATCATTACATCAAAATCGCCAGGCTCAGTTACTGTTTTTAATTGCTCGTTTACAAAAGCAAGATCATTTTTATCAAGTGTAAATGTTACGGTTTTGCTTTCGCCTGCCTTTAAATCAATTTTTTGAAAAGCATGCAATCTTTTTACATTAGGCGTAATGCTTGCGTATTGATCACGTGTATATAATTCAACGGTATGTTTGCCATCGCGGTTACCTGTATTTTTTATGTTGATAGTAACAGTAAGCTTTTCATTTCCGCTTAAAGTGTTTGTGTTAAGTTTAAGATCGCTGTATTCAAATGTTGTATAACTCAAACCAAAACCAAAAGGATACAAAGGATCATAACCACCGCTAACGTTATCATTAAATACTTCGCGAATATCTTCTGTTGGTTTGCGATCGTACAACACCATTTCGCCCATGCTGCGTTCATAACTAAAAGGTAAAATTCCATCTGGATTATAATCACCAAACAAAACATCTGCAACAGCTTCAGCCGTTTTCTTGCCGCTCCAGTATGTCATAAGAATTCCTTTCATGCTAGAATCTATTGAAGTAATAAAACGCGGTCTTCCTTCAGTTAAAACAAGAATCACAGGTTTACCTGTTGATGCTGCAACTTTTGCAAGCGCAATTTGATTATCCGGCAGCGCTAAATCTCTCGTATTGCCCGGGCTTTCTGCATAAGCATTTTCACCCAAACACAAAACAATAACATCAGCATTTGAAGCAGCAGCACGCAATGCAGCGGTATCATAATTTTTTGCAATATCAAAATCTTTTACAGCAGTTGTTGTAGTAACATTTGCAGCGCCAACTTTATCTGCTATCGTTTGATAAATTGTTTTACTATCGGCAGGATAATATTGTTCCTGGTTGCCCTGCCATGTATAACTCCAGCAACCATTTAATGCAGCAATGCTTTGTGCCGATGGACCTTCAACCAACACTTTTATATTTTTTTTAAGAGGAAGAATGTTGTTTGAATTTTTTAATAAAGTCATCGCTTCATGCGCTGCATCTAATGCTACTTGCTGGTATTCTGGTTTGCCGAAATTTTTTGTTGCCGCATCTTCGGGATAAGGATTATAAAACAAACCAACTTTCATCTTTAATAATAAAATTTTTTTTACAGCATCATCAACACGGCTCATTTGTACATCACCTTTTTTCACTGCTTCAATTAATAAATCATAAAAAGAAAAATCAGTTGGTACCATGCTCATATCAATACCTGCATTGATTGCCATTGCAACTGCTTGTTCAGGAGTTGATGCAACGAAATGCCTGTCATATAAACGCTTTATATCTTCCCAATCTGTAACAATCAATCCTTGAAATCCTAATTCTTTACGCAAAACATCAGTCAATAAATAATGACTTGCATGAACGGGCACACCATTTATTTCGCCCGAATTAATCATGATGGTTGATGAGCCAGCTTTAATTGCTGCCTGGAACTGCGGCAAATAGTATTCACGCATTTCAATCTCAGGTAAATAAATCGGCGTTCTGTCTTTGCCGGTTCTTGAATCAGAATAAGCGATATAATGTTTCATGCAACTTGCAACAGCAGTAGGGTTTTTCAAGCCATCTTCTTCGTATGCTTTTACAACAGCAGCGCCAAATGTTTTGCCGATGAAAACATCTTCACCATACGTTTCAGGAAAACGTGACCACAACTCTTGTCGCCCGCAATCAAGTACGGGAGCAAAATTCCAACGCACACCACTTGCACGTAATTCCATTGCTGTAATATGCGCAGCTTTTGCGGCCAGTGCTGTATCACGCGTTGCAGCCATTGCAATGCTTTGCGGAAATAAGGTTGAATTGAGTGTATAAGTTTGCCCGTGTATTCCATCCAAACCATAAATAATTGGAATTTTTAATCTTGTTTTTTTTGCTTCATCCTGCATTTGCGTAATTACCGAATCCCAATTGCCAACCGTTAATGCATGACCGGTTACGTTTAATATAGAACCCACTTTATAATCAACAATTGCTGTTCTTAATTTAGCTGTATCTAATACGCCGTCTTTATCTGTTGCAACAACACCAAGTGTAACCTGTGTCATTTGCCCAACTTTTTCTTCAAGCGTCATCCTTTTTAATAAAGCATCAGCTTTTTGTGCATCAGTTTGCGCAAAAGAAAAATGAATAGCGAGTAAAGCAAAACCGGTGATCACGAATTTTTTCA
>JBDUBY010000051.1:0-25581 GCA_040003735.1 Parafilimonas sp. | reverse complement strand
TATTTAAAAAGAAAGAATTAAGCATTGAAAAAAACTAAATTTTCTTTCAACTATATTTAATTATTAAAAACATACTATGTTGAAAATATTAAAGCCCATATTTTTTTGTTACCTGATTTTTATCTGTACCAATATTTCATTCGCACAACAAAGTGCAACAATTGACGGTCATCCGGCGTGGATAATGCAAGGCAATATTTATGAAGTAAATGTGCGTCAATATACACCTGAAGGAACATTCAAAGCATTTGAAAAAAGTTTGCCACGTTTAAAAGAAATGGGTGTACAAACGTTATGGTTCATGCCGATAAATCCGATTAGTAAAGTTGATAGGAAAGGAGCATTGGGCAGTTATTATGCAGTAGCAAATTATACAGCAATTAACCCTGAGTTTGGAACAATAGATGATTGGAAAAGTTTAGTGAAGCATTGCCATGATATGGGTTTTAAAATAATTATTGATTGGGTGCCTAATCATACCGGCGCAGATAATTATTGGTTAACATCACATCCTGATTTTTATGTGCAGGATTCAACAGGAAAAGCTGTTTCGCAATTCGATTGGACCGATACACGCAAGCTTAATTATCATAATCCAATTGTCGGTGATTCAATGATCCGTTGTATGAAGTTCTGGATTGATTCAACGAATATTGATGGTTTCAGATGTGATTATGCTGTTGGTCCTACAAAAGAGTTCTGGACAAAATGTGTTAAAGAATTAAAAGCAGATAAAAATGTTTTTATGCTTGCTGAAACAGATTCATCATGGTTGCTGGATGCTGGTTTCGATGCGGTTTATACATGGCCTGAATTTAATGTTATGAAAAATATTGCTGCAGGAAAAACCAATGCACTTGCATTGGATAGTGTACTAAATAATGTTGATTCAACTTTTCCTGCTAATGGTTTGCTTATGTATTTTACCAGCAATCACGATGAGAATAGCTGGAATAAAGCAGACTATGGAACAATGCCCGGTGCATCACACCCACCGTTTGCTGTGCTCACGCAAACACTGCCGCGTTCTATTCCTGAAATTTATAGCGGACAGGAAGAACCATTTCTTGACAGCATATCTTTCTTTTATAAAGACACCATTACATTCGGCAAATATGCACGTGCAGATTTTTATAGTAAACTTTTGCATTTAAGAGAAAGCAATAATGCGCTTGAAGCAAATGCATCATTCAAAAAATTAAAAACAAACGATGATGATAACGTATATGCTTTTATAAGAAAGAATGGAAAGAATAAAATACTTGTTATTGTGAACTTAAATAATACAGCACAGGAATTTAAAATAGAAGATACAGATATTAATGGCGATCCTATGAATGTGTTTACATCAAAAAAAGAAAAACTTATCAATACGGAATCAATAAAGCTTGAAGCATGGGGTTATGATGTATATGTTTATTGAGTTTTAACTATATTGCTTTATTGCAACGTTCATTTACATTGTAATTTTACCACCAATACATATGCTGTCCCGAAAGACAAAATACGCCATAAATGCCTTAGTATATCTTGCCCGCGAAAGCAAAAACGGAGAACCGGTACAAATTAGCAGGATTGCCGAAAGTGAAAACATTCCAAGAAAATTTTTAGAAGCTATTCTTTTGGAACTGCGTCATGCAGGTATGCTAAATAGCCGCAAAGGAAAAACAGGCGGTTATTATTTACAACAAACACCTGCGGAAATAAATATTGCCGATGTAATGCGTTTGTTTGATGGTCCTATTGCTTTGTTGCCTTGCGTTGCATATAAATATTATGAACGTTGTGAAGAATGTGTTGATGAAGTAACCTGTGGCATACGTTCCGTTTTTTCTGATGTACGATCAGAAACTGTGCGTGCACTTAAGCGTGCAACATTGGCTGAGATTATTAAACGAAGCGAGGCATTGAAGAAAGAAACCGGCCAGCAAAAGAAGCTGGCAAAAAAGAAATAATTTTTTTTAATAAAACTCCTACTAATTCGATAGGAATTATATATTTGTCGGAAATTTACCTGTTTATGAAACGAGTTTTAAGCCAAAAATCTCTTTATTATTTATTCGTTTTTTTATTTGTGTACAGCGGATTGAACGCACAGGTTACCCAGCAGCCATCACCTTTAGACACTGTAAAAAAACAGCCTGTTGATACCGTTGTAAAAAAACCTGTTATTCCAACTACATTAACATTTGGCCTGGATATGAGGGTGCGTACTGAATGGAGGCATGGATATAAATCAATACCTACACCAGATACAACCGGCGCTTTTCAAATCAATCAAAGAACACGTTTTAATGTAGATTATAAATCAAAGATTCTTGATGTTTTTCTTTCATTGCAGGATGCTCGTGTTTGGGGACAGCAAGACCCAAGAGAAGGACAAACCGGTACTGCTACAACTAATAATGCTTCAACCGTTTTTCCAATTTATTTCTTTGAAGCTTATGCTGAGCCACACTTTAATGACAAGCTTTCTTTAAGAATAGGAAGGCAAAGAATTTCATATGATAATCAGCGTTTGTTTTCTGAAAATAACTGGAGGCTTCCGGGTAATTCTTTTGATGCGATAAGGCTTATTTATAACAACAAAATAAATTTTACTACGGAATTAGTTGGTAGTTATAATCAATCAGGTGAAAACATTTTTACAACTAAATACCAGCCACTCGTAGCAAATTACAAATCGCTGATTGTACATTATCTTAATTGGAAACTTACTGATAAATTTTCTTTAACTACAATTAATGCTGCGGATGGTTACCAGAGTTCCAACCCATTAATGTACACAACTTCTTACGAAAGATTTACAAGTGGCGGCAGATTAGAATATTCAACATACAATTGGTATTTTACTATTTCTGCATACGATCAATATGGTAAGGATTCTACGGGTAAAAAAATTAGTGCTTACTATTTTCAACCTGAAATAAAATATACCGCGGGCAATTTTATTGCGCGTCTTGGCATGGAATATTTCAGCGGTCAGGATAGTTCAACGCATCCAAAAGAAAATAAAAGTTTCACTCCGTTATATGGTACTGCACATAGCTTCATGGGTTACCTGGATATTTTCGATGTACCTGGTGATTTCAACAATGCAGGTATGATAAATCCTTATCTCAATTTTCAGTGGAAGAAAAATAAAATAACACTGGCAATGCAAAATCATGTTTTCATTTCGCAATCTCAGTTTGTATATAAAGGCACGCCAATAGATAAATATCTTGGTTTTGAAAACGACTGGAAATTTAACTACACGCCTAACAAAGCAATAGATTGGGAAGTTGGATTTTCATGGGCATCACTTACCAAATCTGCAACGATAATCAAAAAAGCTGGTGATGATAAGATAACACCTTACTGGATGTACACAAGTATTCGGTTTACACCAACGCTTGGAAAGATAACATTCTAACAAATAAAAAAATCATTCAAAATTAATTTACTGTATATGAAAAAAAGATTTTCAATTATCAGTGTTGCATTACTTGCATTCATAATAAATTTTAATGGAATACCGGCAAAATCACCATCGCGTATAAACTCTTCTAAAACAATTTCTATTTCATTTTCCGGCGCATTTGCATTGTATCCACTGGTGCAAACCTGGGCTGCTGAATATAATAAAACACATCCTGATATAAGGTTTGATATACAGGCTGGCGGCGCAGGTAAAGGGTTAACCGATTGCCTTGGCGGCGCTGTTGATGTGGGCATGTTTTCACGCGAATTAACTGATGCAGAAAAAGCAAAAGGCGTTTGGTCTCTGGCACTTTGTAAAGATGCTGTAATACCTACCATCAATGCAAGAAATCCTTTTTTAAAACAACTGCAGATTCGTGGTGTAAAAAAAGCTGAATTCAATTCAATTTTTGTTGACCGTAGTATAAAAACCTGGGATGAACTTTTAGGAAAAACAGGTTCTAAAAAAATTAATGTTTATACAAGAGCTGATGCTGCAGGTGCAGCAGATTCATGGGCTGCTTTTTTTGGGAAAAAACAGGAGAATTTAAAAGGTGTTGGTGTTTCAGGCGATCCTGGCGTTGCAGATGCTGTTAGAAAAGATATTAACGGCATTGGTTACAATAATACATTGTTTGTATTTGATCCGAAAACAGGAAAAAAATTACCAGGTATTGAAGTAGTTCCTATTGATGTAAACGGCAATGGCCAAATTGATCCCAATGAAAATTTTTATGCTAACCTGCGCATGTTTTTAAAAGCTGTGAATGATGGAAATTATCCATCACCACCTGCAAGAAATTTATATTTTCTTACTAAAGGCAAAACACAGAAAAAAGAATTACTTGATTTTTTTAAATGGGTTTTAACCAATGGACAAAATTTTGTAAGCGTAGCAGGCTATGTTCCGTTACCGAAAAATGTTTTGGCAGATCAGGTAAAGAAACTCTCGAAATAGTTTTTTAAAAGGATTAATTTATAAGATAGAAATAAAAGCTTTTATGAAAATTATTTCATGCAAGCTTAACCTGGTCGCTCAATTTTAAAACCGCCACCAATGATTCTTTCACGTAAACTAACAGATAGTATTTCATCCAAATGGATGATTACGTGTCTTACTTTTTGCCTAATCTTGCCACTGGCAATTGGCGCCGGGCTTGTGTTTAAATCAATGCCGCTTTTAAGCTCTCATAAACTTACCGAACTTATTTTTTCTTCTGATTGGTATCCTTCAGATAACCAGTTTGGCTTCTGGCCATTTATAGTAACATCGGTTTGGGTAACGGTATTGGCATTGGCAATTTCAATTCCGCTTTGTCTTTTATCAAGCATATACTTAACACAATTTGCACCAAAATGGTTTTTAAAATTTATGAGACCTGTTATAGATATTCTTGCAGGCATTCCTTCTGTTGTATATGGCGTTTGGGGATTGTTAGTTATTGTGCCATTAGTTGGTGATAAGATTGGCCCGTTGTTTAAAGCAGATTCGTTAGGGTACAGTTTGCTTGCAGGTGCAATTGTTCTCGCAGTAATGAGCATTCCTTATATATTAAATATGTTGCTGGAAGTGTTCAGGCAAATACCTGTTGAGTTAGGCGAAGCTTCATTATCACTGGGCGCAACCAAATGGGAAACGATAAAACATATTTTTCTGCGTAAAGGTTCTCCGGGAATTCTATCAGCTTTTGGTTTGGGTTTTTCTAAAGCATTGGGCGAAACAATTGCCGTATTAATGGTGATTGGAAATGTAGTTCAGATACCACAATCAGTGTTTGATTCAGGTTATACTTTGCCAGGTTTAATTGCTAATAATTATGGTGAAATGATGAGCATTCCATCATATGATTCTGCATTAATGTTTGCTGCGCTTTTGCTGTTTGTAATCATTATTATCATCAATGTTATTTTCCGTTACATCATTTATAAATCAGAATTGATATGACATTCAGAAGAAAATATGAAGAGAAATTTTTTCGGGGATTATCTTTTCTTTTTACGGCTATTATTGTATTTGCGCTTGTTCAAATTATATGGACGATAGCGCAAAAAGGTGTTCCCTCTTTATCATGGCAAATCGTTAGCCAGGAATCAAAAGGCGGTTTTTATTTTGGTAAAGAAGGCGGCGTCTTAAATGCAATTGCAGGCTCATTTTATTTAGCTGTTTCTGCAACCCTGCTTGCATTTGTAATTAGTTTGCCTGTTGCGTTATTCATGAATATTTACTTGATAAAATATCATCGTTTATTAATTGGTATCCGTTTTTTTCTTGATGTTTTATGGGGCGTTCCTTCAATTGTATATGGTGCATTTGGATTTACATTGATGATGTATTTAGGATATAAAAATTCTCTTGGTGCAGGCGTTGTAACTGTCGGTGCCATGATAACACCCATCATGATTCGTGCAATGGATGAAGTATTAAAAACAATTCCGATTGGTTTGCAGGAAGCTTCTTATGCACTTGGTTCAACCAAAACAGAAACAGCTTATAAAGTATTTTTCAGAGAAGGATTGCCAGGTTTTGCCACAGCAATATTACTTGCATTTGGAAGAGGAATTGGTGATGCGGCTTCTGTTTTGTTTACTGCAGGCTACACTGATTATGTGCCACACAGTTTTAGCCAGCCAACAGCAACATTGCCGCTTGCAATCTTTTTTCAGTTAAGCTCACCAATTGAAGAAGTGCAAAACCGTGCTTATGCAGCAGCAGTTATTTTAACGCTCATCGTGCTTGTGTTAAGCATTTCTGCAAGATTACTCAAACCAAAAAAATAATTAACATCAAAAATCAATATCATGTCATCAACATTTCAAGCCATACAAGAAAAAGAGGTTAAGGTAATTCCCGCAAATGTGCCTATTGTGGAAATAGATAATTTGAATGTGTATAGTAAAGGTGCACATCTCATCAAAAATGTTTCAACTATAATTCCTAAAAATAAAATTACTGTTTTACTTGGCCCATCAGGTTGTGGTAAAACAACATTGCTTAAATGTCTTAACCGGTTAACAGATCTGTATCCTGAGCTTAAGGTACAAGGACGTATTTGTATTGATGGCGAAAATATTTTTGATTCGCGCAGAGACATTACAGCAATCCGTCAGAAAATGGGACTGCTATTACAACGCCCGTATCCTTTACCGATGAGTATTTATGATAACATTGCTTACGGCTTAAAATTAAAAGGCATTCGCAATAAAAAAATTGTGAATGAAAAAGTTGAAAAACATTTAAGAGAAGTTGCGTTGTGGGATGAAGTAAAAGACCGCTTAAAAACTTCTGCGCAGCGTTTATCAATTGGCCAGCAACAACGTTTATGTTTAGCGAGAGGCCTCGCTGTTGAACCTGAAATTATTTTGGCTGATGAGCCTTCATCTGCACTCGATCCTATTTCCTCAAGAGTTATTGAAGAAGAATTTATAAAGTTGAAATCAGATTATACCATCATATTAGTTACACATATTTTACGCCAGGCAAAGCGTTTGGCTGATAACGTAATCTTTATGTATTATGGTGAAATAGTTGAAAGTGGCCCGGCAGAACAAATATTCGAAAATCCACAATCACAGATTTTAAAAGAGTATTTGCAAGTTGGCCATTAAAGTTTGTTGGTGGTAAACGTTTGAATAAAAACGAAGCCGCTCTTTTCCAGGAGCGGCTTATTTATGTATAGATTTTATAAATTATAACGGCAAAGAAAAACTAAAAATTGAACCGTTGCCAGGTATACTTTCTACCCAAATTTTTCCTTCTTGCGCCTCTATAAAATCTTTTGAAATAGCAAGACCTAATCCTGAACCTTTTTCATTGGTGTCAGGCACTTTAAAATAACGGTCGAATATTTTAGATTGATAAGTTGAAGCAATGCCTTTGCCATAATCTTTTACAGAAAAAATAATATTACTATCTTTTTTATAAACACTTGTTTCAATACAATTCTTTTCTGAAGAATACTTGATGGCATTAGTTAGAAAATTATTCAGTACCCATGTTGTTTTATCTTCATCAGCATTTATTAAAGGCAGGTTGTCTTCAATATATTTTTTTACGCTGATGTTCTTTTCTTTTGCATTTATTTCAACAGCTTTAATTGCGTTTTCTATAATTGTTTTCGGATCAACCTGTTTAATCTTTATTTGAATTTTCCCAGCTTCTGCCTGGCTCATATTCAATAACTCGCTTAAGATTTTCAACATGCGTTGATTATCATCTTTCAGATTTTTAAGTAACTCTTTCTGATCATTTGATAAACTTCCGGTGCGTTCATCTTCCAATAATTTCAAACTAAAATCTGATGCAGCTAATGGCGTTTTTAATTCATGTGAAATTGTTGCAATAAAATTTGTTTTGGCAACGTCCAGTTCTTTAAATGAAGTAATATTTTTTACAACGATAACCTTGCTTTGCGTTTCATTCTGATCAATGTCAACAGTTTCTTTTATAAAATAATTCTCATGGTTTTGTACAACAATCTTAAAAGGTGTTGATGAATTATTATCCAATAAAAATTTAAAAAGATCATTGCGCTTCGCAATTTCATCTGTATTCTTTCCAACTATATCTTCATTGCGCATATTTAATAATTGCAAAGCCTCTTCATTAGCAAATAATACAATATTTTTTTTATCTAATCCAATACTTGCATCTTTCAAACTATTGATCACACTTTCAGCACGACTTTTTTCAAATATTAATTTATTCAAATTACTGCTTTCAAAATATTGTAAACGCGAAGCCATTTCATTGAATGAATCCGCTAATTTTCCAAACTCATCTTTATTTTCTATATGAATTCGATGACTATAATTTTTGTTTGATATTTCTTTTATTGCATCAGTTAAGCTACTTATCGGGTTGGTGATTACTGAAGGAAAATTTATAATGAATGTAAACGCGATAAGAAATACTATCCCACCAAGTGTAATAATAATTGTCAATGCGTTTTCTGCTGTATCCTCCGCTACTTTGCTCTTGTGCTGAATAGCCTGCATATTTAAAATGAGAATGGTTTGTATTTGCGCTTCAATCTTACTAATTGTTTGTTGTGTTGTATCTCCGGCCTGAAGTTTCGAGAAATAATTTCTTAATGTTACTGCAGCTTTTTCTTCTCCTTCTTCTGTAATATTTCTTTCTTCATTTTTTAATATCTTATCGAATGCATTTAGATTAATTGAACTTTTATCATTCGTTGGTCTTATCAATTGCTGCTGCATCGCATGGCAATACGACAAACTTTCATAGTTATCACGAAGAACATTTTTTGTATCAATTTTTATTTTTGCTGTGTAATAAATGGCTGTTCCGCCTGTTAAAATTAATAGGATAAAAAGGAACAATGTTCCTAACCAAATCTTCTTTTTAACTGTAAGTGCCATTATGAAAGAATAACAATATCGATGTTATTTTTTGAAAGTGTTTTAAGCAGTTGATTAAATGAACTTGTTTTTAAAATCACATGTAAAAGATTGAAGTGTGGTTTGCCCAAACAAATAGTTGTAATATTATTTTCAACTGCCGTTTCTATAATTGCTGAAGCAATATTATTATTTTTTTTTTGGATGATATCAGCACCGAGTTCAGTTGCATTTTTAAAGTTATTAATTAGATGTCTTTGTGCTGATAACTGAATTTTATCAGCTGCTTCTTTTGATGATTGTACATACAACAAAAACCATTTGCTGTTATAATAAGATGCAAGCCTCGCCGTTTTACGAATAATACGTTGCGCAATTTCATGGTTGGAAGAAATGCAAGCCATAAAGCGCTCATGACGAAATGGAGTTTGCTTTGCTGTAATTTGATAATCAACTTTGCGTTCAACTTGCCCTGCAACTTCTTTCAACGCAAGTTCTCTTAACTGCAATATTTTTTCAGGTTGAAAGAAATTAGTCAATGCTTGTTGAACTTTTCCGGCATCATAAATCTTTCCCTCTTTTAATCTTGTAATCAACTCATCTGCGGTAAGATCAATGTTCACTACCTCATCAGCAATCTGCAAAATTTTATCAGGCACTCTTTCCTGTACCTCAATGCCTGTAATTTGTTTTACTTCAGTATTAATGCTTTCAATATGCTGAATATTTATAGCTGTAATAACATCAATGCCCGAATCTAAAATATCCAAAACATCCTGCCAGCGCTTTTCATTTTTACTTCCAGGAATATTTGAATGTGCGAGTTCATCAATAATAACAACTTCAGGATGCAGCAACAAAATCGCATTTACATCCAACTCATCCAAACGCTTGCCTTTATAAAAAACTTCGCGCCGCGGAATGAGTGATAAACCTTCCATCAACGCCTGGGTTTCCTTTCTGCCGTGCGTTTCAACCAAACCAATTTTCACATGCACATTATTGCCTTGCAATGCATTCGCTTCCTGCAACATGCGATACGTTTTGCCAACGCCTGCACTCATGCCAACATAAATTTTCAGGTTGCCATTTTTTGTGGTGATGATATGTTGTTCCGATGTTTCTATGATTTTGTTTTTAAATATTGTAAGAGCATTTGTGTTACCAGCCATTGTGCTTTGTGGCATCGTTCCTTATTTCCAATTTGCTGCTATCGTCACGCAAATTGCTCCGTTGTACCGCAGATACATTGTGCGTCTTTTATGAACCACAAAGACACGAAGAACACGAAGCAACACAAACTCTTCGTGAACCTTAGTGCCTCGGTGTCTTCGTGGTTCAAACAATAAAACACAATCATGATTTAGACAATTTATCTAATGCAATATTCAACTTCAACACATTCACTTTCGATGGGCCAAACATTCCAAACAAAGGTCCTTCAGTGTGTTCATCAACCAAGGCATTCAATTTAGTTGCATCAAGATGACGAACAGTTGCAATTCTTTTAATTTGAATTTTTGTGGCAGCTGGCGACAGATCAGGATCTTCACCACTGCCTGAAGCAGTTACCAATTCTGCAGGAATATCTTTTTTATCAATGCCGGGATTATGTACCAGGAATGTATCAATTCTATCCTGTACAGTTTTTAAATATTTGGGATTGGTCGGACCCTTATTTGAACCGCCCGAACTCGCGGCATTATAATCAACAGCAGATGGACGTGTGTTGAAATATTTATCTTCTGTAAACTTTTGTCCCACCAAAGCATAACCAACAACTTTACCATTGACTGAGATTGTTTCACCATCGCCATTGCCTGGCGTGGCTTTACCAACAGCGCTGATTAGCAAAGGATAAATAACGGAACACAATACAAGCAATACAACTGTAAGCTTGATTGATATAAAAAGATTTTTTTTCATAATTGTATTTTTTGCTGAATAGAAAATTGAACGTACAATGAGTGACACAACCGTGACTAATAGCATTCCTGCCGTTCACTACATAAATATTTACTTTATAAAAACAACGAGTAACATATCAAGCAATTTGATGCCGATAAATGGAACAACAAGTCCGCCTAAACCATAGATCAATAAGTTTCTTCTCAGCAATGCACTGGCACCAATTGGCTTGTAGGCAACGCCGCGTAATGCAAGCGGAATCAGCATTGGAATGATAAGTGCATTAAAAATTACTGCTGATAAGATCGCTGTTTCAGGGCTGTGCAAATTCATGATGTTTAATGCATTCAATGATGGAATTGATACAATAAACAATGCAGGAATGATGGCGAAATATTTTGCAACGTCATTAGCGATGGAGAATGTTGTAATAGTGCCTCTTGTTATTAAAAGTTGCTTTCCAATTTCAACTACTTCAATCAGTTTTGTTGGATCATTATCAAGATCAACCATGTTGCCCGCTTCTTTTGCAGCCTGTGTTCCGCTATTCATGGCAACACCTACATCAGCTTGTGCAAGCGCTGGTGCATCGTTGGTTCCATCGCCCATCATCGCAACCAGCTTACCACCTGTTTGTTCCTGTTTGATATAATTCATTTTATCTAAAGGCGTTGCTTCTGCAATAAAATCATCAACGCCGGCTTTCTCTGCAATAAATTTTGCCGTTAACGGATTATCGCCGGTAACCATCACTGTCTTAACGCCCATCTTGCGCAAACGTTCAAAACGTTCCTGTATTCCAGGCTTAATAATGTCCTGCAATTCAATAACGCCGCTAGCTTCATCATTATAACTTAACACCAGCGGTGTTCCACCCTTACTTGCTATTTCTTTTGTTTTATTGATGAGATAAGTAGACACTGAATTACCTGCTCTTTCCACTTTATTTTTTATAGCGTCGAATGCACCTTTGCGAATATGCATGTTGGGCATATTGATGCCACTGCTTCTTGTTTCTGCGGTGAACTCAACAAAATGTGCATCATTTTTATTGATGTTTGGTTTTACAAAACCTTTGGTTACAGCAAGTTCAACAATTGATTTTCCTTCCGGCGTTTCGTCTGCTAACGATGCCAACACACAGGCTTCTATAAACTTTTTTTCGTCCTGTGTTGCATCAGCCCAAAAGTTTGTCGCCTTACGGTTTCCAATGGTTATCGTCCCTGTTTTATCTAACAATAACGTATCAATATCGCCTGCTGTTTCAACAGCTTTGCCACTTTTTGTAATCACGTTTGCACGCAATGCTCTATCCATTCCTGCAATGCCGATAGCACTTAACAAACCACCAATTGTTGTGGGAATTAAACACACAAACAAAGAAATATATGAAGCTATACTAATGCTTGTATTTGCATAATCGGCAAATGGTTTTAGTGTTACACAAACAATAATAAAGATGATGGTGAAGCTTGCGAGCAAAATTGTTAACGCAATTTCGTTGGGTGTTTTTTGTCTTGATGCACCTTCCACCAACGCAATCATTTTATCTAAAAAACTTTCGCCGGGTTCTGTTGTAACACGAACTTTAATTCTGTCGCTTAGCACTTTTGTGCCGCCGGTTACTGAGCTTTTATCACCGCCAGATTCTCTTATCACCGGCGCGCTTTCACCGGTAATGGCGCTTTCATCTATCGTTGCAATGCCTTCAATAATTTCACCATCCATTGGAATAACATCGCCGGCTTCACAAAAGAATACATCACCTTTTTTTAAATCTGCTGATGATACCATTTGTATTTCATTAGTAAGGATTTGCGAACGTTCATAATTATTTTTATTTGTATTCGCGAACTCACTTATGTTCGTTTCACCCACCGGGATTATTTTTTTTGCCGGTGTGTCTTGTCGTGTTTTACGCAAACTATCGGCTTGTGCTTTGCCTCTTGCTTCCGCAATTGCCTCAGCAAAATTGGCAAACAGCACGGTGAAAAATAAGATGGTTGTTACGGTTATGTTGTACACTAAACTGCCTTGCGATGTTTCGCCCATGGCAATCCACACACAAACACCTGCCATGATGAATGTTCCTATCTCTACCGTAAACATTACAGGATTTTTAGCCATATAACGCGGATTCAATTTGATAAACGATTCTTTCAATGCGCCTTTCAATTGAGCTGCATCTAACAATTTATTTGATTGCTTGTCTGACACTTTAATTTATTTTTTGGTGATCAACTGTAGTTCTTTGTGGCATCCCCGTTGAGCAATCTTGCGGGTTGATAGCAGCAAGATTGTAACACTTGTACTGTTGAAATATTTTGAGCCATTTTTTAATGCTGTATGCTGAAATATTCTGCAATAGGTCCGAGTGCTAAAGGTGGAAAATATGAGAGCGCTGTAACAATAACAATTACTGCCATTGTCATTATGCCAAACGTTACACTATCTGTTCGCAAAGTGCCTGACGTTTCCGGTATATATTTTTTATTTGCCAGTGTACCTGCAATAGCGATCGGGCCAATGATGGGAAGAAATCTTGCAAGCAACATCACTATACCTGTTGTAACATTCCACCAGATATTATTATCACCTAAACCTTCAAAACCACTACCGTTGTTAGCTGTTGCAGATGTATATTCATATAACATTTCACTAAAGCCATGATAGCCTGGATTATTCAACCATGCAGAAGGTTTTGTTGCCCAATCTGCATCACTATGATGCACTACCAAATAGGCTGCGAATGCAGTTCCAACTTTAATTAAGAATGCAGATAATAACGTAATAATAGCAGCAATTTTTATTTCTTTTGCTTCCACTTTATGACCCATAACCTCGGGTGTTCTTCCCACCATTAATCCAGAAATAAAAACTGCGATGATGATGAAAATATAATAGTTGAGTATGCCAACTCCAACGCCGCCATACAAAGCATTTATCATCATATCCAGCAAAACGACACCGCCACTTAAAGGCATTAAACTGTCATGCATTCCATTTACAGAACCGTTGGAAGTTGATGTGGTAGCAACGCTCCAGTACGCTGTTGATGCAGAACCAAAGCGTATCTCTTTGCCTTCCATCGCACCAATATTTTGCGCAATCCCCATCTTACTTACTTCATGATTGCCATGTGTTTCGAAGTAAACGTTATTGAACACGAACACTAGAAAGAAGCAAGTCATCACACTAAAAATTATGTATGATAATTTCCTTCTTTTCACATAAAACCCCAAAGCAAAAACCAATGCCATAGATATAAGAAGAATTGAAATTTCTTCAATAATGTTGGTGAAGTAATTTGGATTTTCAAAAGGCACTGCGGAATTGGCGCCGAAGTATCCGCCACCGTTTGTACCAAGTTGTTTGATGGCAATCATTGCAGCGGCTGGCCCGCGTGAAATTTGTTGTGTATCACCTTGCAATGTTACAATTGTGTCTTTGCCTTTAAAGCTGGTTGGTGTTCCATTAAAAGCAAGGATAATAGCGACCAAAATTGATAAAGGCAATAATAACCTTGTAATGCTTTTTACAAAAATGCTCCAGAAATTACCAAGATTGTTTGTTGTTTTTTCTTTGATGCCATTGAACAATGCAATTAAGCAAGCTATACCTGTTGCAGCACTTACAAATTGTAAAAAGCAGAACACAAATATTTGTATAAGATAAGTCGCGCCGCTTTCACCTGAATAATGTTGCAGGTTAGTGTTGGTTACAAAACTGATGACGGTATTAAATGCAAGGTCTGGAGTTTGAGCAGGATTGCCATCTGGATTTAAAGGCAGTTTATCCTGAAAGACCAACATAAAAAAACCATATACAAACCATAAAAAATTTATAATAAGCATGGCTTTTAAGAACTCTTTCCAGTTCATTGGCTTGTTTGGATCAATACCACAAATGCGATAAATAAAACGTTCAATTGGATTCATAAAATCCATAAATGTTCTTTTACCTGCAAAAACTTTTGCTATGTATTTGCCTAATAGAATTGCTAATAAAATAGTGATTAAAAATGTTATGATGACGCCGATGAGTTCTGTGTTCATTGTACTGAAAAGTAAAATGTGAGAAATATGAGAATAAATATTTCACATCTAATCTGATTAAAATTTTTCTGGTTTTATTAATACATAAATGAGGTAAATAAAAACCGCGATTGAAATGATTAAAAGAATATTGTTTACCATGATTTAGATTTTATCAAAGAATTGAATTGATTTGTACACAAGCCAGAAAAGAATTACGCCGCCGATGAAACATTCAATTGTAAGCATGATTTTATTTTAATGATTTAAGTGATATATATGAACTAAATAAGCCATTGCTGTTAATAAAATCACTACACCAATTACTATAATAAAATCTTTTAAACGTGGCTGGTATGGATTCATAAGTATGACAATGCCAAATGAAATGCCTGTTTCGAGATTTCATTTATAATGATGCTAAAACGATTGCTCCATAAGGATTTCAGCATTTCAGTTGTTTATGGCATGTGTGCACCAAAACAAAAAACCCTTTCAAAATGAAAGGGTGCTATTTTCAAAATGACAGGGTTTATAATTAAATGGTGATGCTATATTCTTCTAACTTTCTATATAAAGTTGTTAACCCGATTCCTAAATATTCTGCAGCTTTTGTTTTGTTGCCTTTTGTGTATTGCAATACTTTTTGAATATGGCTTTTTTCAACACTGTTTAAACTTAAACTATGCGTTGCTGAATTATTTTGATTTTGAATTTCATAAGGTAAATGTTCCGGCATAATTATATCATCAGCTAAAATAACGGCACGTTCCATTACATTTCTTAATTCGCGAATATTACCTTTCCATGTATAATTTTTTAAAAGCTTTGATGCTTTATCGCTTAACTGAATAGCAGCTTTATTTTCTTTTGCGACGTAGATATTTAAAAAGTGTTTTGCTAACGCAGGTACATCATTCAGCCTTTCTCTTAATGCCGGCAAATTGATTGTAAAAACATTCAACCGATAAAAAAGGTCTTCTCTAAACCTTCCATCTTCAATCGACTTTTTTAAATCTTTATTGGTTGCTGCAATTATGCGCACATTAACTTTCGATGTTTTAGTATCACCCAACTTTATAAATTCACCATTCTCTAAAACACGCAATAATTTTGCCTGCAATTCAACATTCATTTCACCTATCTCATCTAAGAATAAAGTGCCACCATCTGCAATTTCTATCAAACCTTTTTTTTCTTTAGCTGCGCCGGTAAAAGCACCTGATAAATAACCGAACAATTCGCTTTCCAATAATTCTCTCGTGAATGCACTACAGTTAATTGCAACAAATGCGTGCATCGATCTTTTACTGTTACTATGAATAGCACTTGCAAAAATTTCTTTTCCGGTTCCTGTTTCGCCCAATAATAAAACAGTTGTATCCGTTGCTGCAATTTTTTTTGCAAGATTTATAGCTTGTTGTAATGGCAAACTGTTGCCTATAATTCTATCGAAATCGAATAAATCTTTTTCTTTAATTTTTATGGCAGATTTTTTATTTTGAGCTGATTTGCTGATTGCCTGGTTTAGTAATGGAATGATCTTATCATTATCATCACCTTTTAAAATATAGTCAAAAGCGCCATTTTTCATTGCCTGCACACCATCAGGAATGTTGCCATAAGCCGTTAATAATATCACTTCAATCAATGGATATTTTGCTTTCACTTCTTTTATAAAATCAACACCGTTGCCATCTGGTAATTTTACATCGCACAACACAACATCAATTTCTTCTTTTTGTAAAACTTTCAATGCTGATGTTAGATGCCCTGTTTCCAAAACGCTGTAACCTTCCATTTTAATTATGCGGGCAAGCAAACTGCGTAGTTTTTCTTCGTCATCTATGATCAGAATTTTGAAAGGCATTTTGCAAAAGAACATTTTTATTTTATGCATTCAGCATTCCAGTAAGGCTTGCATTCTTATTTCTCAAATCAATTCCACCTTGCATAATTGATTTTAAATTGGCAAGATAAAATGCCCAACCTGTACTACAGCCAAGGTGCCAGTTCGTTTTTCCTTCTTCATCAACCGGAATATTGTCCTGGGTTAATTCAACAATATTTTCATTGTTTTTTTCGTAAATCTTTACACTAACATTTCCAGCTTTACCGAAAGTAAACTTCAATTCATTTTTATCATTTGCCAGTAAAATTTCCCCTGTTTCAGTAACAATATCAGGATGCCCAAACCATAACCACGTATATGTATCGCCTTCTTTTATAATTTCATAATCTACCAACAAATCGCCTTCACGTTTGTATTCACTTAAACGTAAAAACCAGCTTTGCATACCGCCACATGTTGCAAATGCATTATGAAGTGTTTGAATTGGCGCATTTATATTAATGCGTTGCGTAAACCGGCTCCAACTGTAACTGTTCATAAAATTTTTCATTAAAGCTATTGTATTTCCGTTCAATAATTGTCCGCTTTCGTACAGTTTTGTTTTATAAAAAGAACGCTGTTTTTTTATTTTCTCCATTCATCCGTATGCTATAACCATTCATCCGCAGAAATCGGCAATTCACCTATTCAGTTTGCTTGTGGTACTGGCTTTGAAAATACTCTGGCATAGAACAACAAAATGATTTTTAAAAAATTAAAATTATAAATATGAAAAAGATTTTGATCATTACAACTGCAATAATTCTTTCAGTAAGTACTTATTTTTTATTCAGCGAAAAAATGTACGCTGAGCAACCGGTAAACAAAGACATAAATTTTGAAGTGTATAAAACTGCAAGCTATATTTCTCCTGCTTATGCTAACACATTCGCAACGCTTGAAGTAACTGTTGTGCGTGTAAGAGGAAATAAAAAAGATACTGCATTTCAGCACACATTTAAGCCAAAAGAATTGAAAGATTATCCTGCATCTGATAAGCCACTTGTTCAAAAAATTACTATTCCAAACGTGAATGACAGTAAAGAAAAACTGGAAATATTTTATAAGCTTACTTACAATAGTGATGGAAGTGTATTGAATTTTTTAAACACAACAACAATAGGCAAAGGCCAACAAATAGGCAAACTGCATATACAAATCTAATTCTGATGTATGATGCTGTAATTTAAGGTGGCGCACATGCCACCTTTTTTATTGCGCGGTGGTTTCACTACTTTCTTTTACTGGTAAAAGTTTATAAATGATTATTGCAATTACAAAGGATATATAATAAATTATTGCTGCACTTTTCAGCAACTGCAATATTGAATTTACCTCCCAATTAAAATCTGTTACGCCGAAAGAAAAATAAAAAACACAGAAAGCAATAAAGCCTGCGATACCGGTGATCCAGTAATTTTTTAGTCCGTAAAGAAATATTAAAGCAAGTATTACGGTGCCAAAATAAATTAATACAATATCAAGTGTTGTCATTAAATTTTTTTTTAAGCCTGCAATTTAAAAGATATTTGACAACCTGTCACTTGATTTGTATTTGGTATTTTCTTTGTTTTGCAGGCTGTAGTTTAAAACACAAGCTTCGCAGCGAAATATTGTACAAGTGAGTGACACAACCGTGATGCCACGAAGTACATAAGCTGGTAACATAAAAAAAATTATTTCATGCAAAAAGGACAAATCAGAGTTCATACAGAAAACATTTTCCCGATTATTAAAAAGTTTTTGTACAGCGATCACGATATTTTTTTACGTGAATTAATTAGCAATGCTGTTGATGCTTCACAAAAAATGAAAACGCTTTCGTCTATTGGCGAAGCAAAAGGTGAAATTGGAGATTTGCGGATTGATATAGTGCTTGATCAGAATGAAAAGACATTGAGCATTATTGATCGCGGAATTGGGATGACCGAAGAAGAGGTTGATAAATATATTAACCAGGTTGCGTTTAGCAGCGCTGAAGATTTTGTTCAAAAATATAAGGATGCGAATATCATCGGGCATTTCGGTTTGGGTTTTTACAGTGCCTTTATGGTAAGTGATAAAGTGGATATTTATACAAAGAGTTTTAAAGATGCGCCTGCTGTTTTTTGGAGCTGTGATGGCAGCCCCGAATTTGAATTATACGAAATTGAAAAAGAAGAAAGAGGAACACGCATTGTTTTGCATGTGAATGAAGAAAGCAAAGAATTTTTGGAACCTGAACGTATAAAAGGCATTCTTGAAAAATTCTGTCGCTTTTTACCGGTGCCGATTTATTTTGAAGACAAACAGATAAATAATACTTCACCAATCTGGACGAAAAAACCTTCTGAACTTACTACGCAGGATTATCAGAATTTTTATAAAGAATTATATCCGTTTGGTGAATTGCCTTTGTTTTGGATTCACCTGAACGTTGATTACCCGTTTCATCTTACTGGTGTTTTATATTTTCCAAAGATTAAACAGAGTTATGAAATTCAAAAAGATAAAATTCAATTATACAGTAACCAGGTTTTTGTAACGGATGAGGTAAAAGATATTGTGCCTGAATTTTTAATGTTGCTACATGGTGTAATTGATAGCCCGGATATTCCTTTAAATGTTAGCAGAAGTTATTTGCAGGGCGATCCGAATGTAAAAAAAATTAATGGCTACATAACAAAAAAAGTTGCCGATAAACTTGAAGAGATCTTTAATAAAGAACGTAACGAATTTGAAGAAAAATGGGAAAGTCTTGGTTTGTTTGTGAAGTACGGAATGATGACTGATGATAAGTTCCTTGACAAAGGAAATAAGTTTTTTATAATGGAAAATGCATCAGTAAAAAAATTCTATACGCTTGATGAATACAGAACTGAAACAGAAGCATCGCAGAAAAATAAAGATGGTAAACTTGTAATTCTTTATACAACAAATCCCGTTCAACAGGATAGTTATATAAAAGCTGCCAATAATAAAGGTTATAAAGTTGTGAAGATGGAAACGCTTGTTGATGCGGCTTTCATCAACACAATGGAAATGAAATGGGAGAATACAACTTTTAAAAGAGTTGATGCAGATATTGCAGATAATTTAATTGATACGCAAGAAGAAAATGAAAGCGTTTTAAATAAAGATGAAGAAGCAAAATTGAAAGAATGGTTTGGTTTGCAGGTTGGCGAAACTCATGTAACAGTTGATGTAAAAGGTTTAAGTGCAGATGTTGCACCTGTTGTTGCAACGCGACCAGAATTTATGCGCCGCATGAAAGATATGGCAAATGTTGGTGGTGGAATGGCATCGTTTTATGGTCAGATGCCTGATGAAGTAACACTCACTGTTAACGGCAATCACCCAATATTTCAGCAGTTATTGAAAGAAGATAATGAAGATAAACGTGGTAAGCAAGTGCGCAGTCTTGCAGATCTTGCGTTGCTTTCGCAAGGTTTATTAAAAGGAGAGGAGCTTACAAACTTTATTAATCGCAGTGTTGAATTAATGGAAGGCAAAACTAAAAGCAATATTATTTTAGAAGTATAGTTGGTTTTGTTTATCAGCTACAGTAAATTTTATTAAGCTTCGTTGTGTCACTCCCTTGTACTGCAGAAATTCTATTCAGCATTTTAATACATAAAAAAGCTCCACGTAAAAAGTGGAGTTTTTTATTGTGCTTTTTAAGGTAGAGATTTAATTAACTACAGGTGCTGCTGCTAAAATTTCTTTTGAAACTTTCGATTCGTATGCTTTAAAATTTTTAACGAATAATCCTGCTAACATTTTTGCCTGGTCATCATATTCGTTTTTATTTTTCCATGTGTTGCGCGGATTTAATAATTCTTCCGGAACGCCGGGGCAAGTGCAAGGCATCATCATATTAAAAACAGGATGTTTACGATATTCAACTTTTCTAAGGCTTCCGTTTAATGCTGCCTGAATTATTGCCCTTGTATATTTTAATTTAATCCGGTTGCCGGTTCCATAAGCACCACCAATCCAGCCGGTATTAACCATCCACACACTTACATTATGTTCTTTCATTTTCTTACCCAACATCTCTGCATAAACTGTAGGATGCAAAGGCATAAATGGCGCACCAAAACAAGTACTAAACGTAACTTTTGGTTCAGTAACGCCTGTTTCTGTTCCTGCAACTTTTGCTGTGTAACCGCTTAAAAACTGGTACATAGCCTGGCCTGGTGTAAGAAGGCTCATTGGCGGTAAAACGCCGTAAGCATCACAAGTTAAAAAGAATATGTTTTTTGGCTGGCCGCTTTTACCAGGTTCAACAGCATTCGAAATAAAATCGAGCGGGTAGCTTACTCTTGTGTTTTCCGTAATTCTTTTGCTTGCAAAATCTATTTTATTAGTTCCTTCTAAAAAGGTAATGTTCTCAACCAAAGCTCCGGGCCTTATTGCATGATAAATTTCTGGTTCTTTTTCTTCACTTAAATCTATACACTTTGCATAACAGCCGCCTTCAAAATTAAAAATGCCTTCATCTGTCCAGCCATGTTCATCATCGCCAATTAATTTTCTTTCAGGATCTGCACTTAAAGTTGTTTTGCCGGTTCCGCTTAAACCAAAGAAAACAGCAACATCATCATTACAACCAATATTTGCGCTGCAATGCATGCTTAATACATTTTTTGTTTGTGGCAACAGGTAATTCAAAATGCCAAATATTCCTTTTTTTATTTCACCGGTATACCCTGTGCCACCAATAAGAATTGTTTTATGCGTGAAAGAAACCACAGCAAAGTTTTCCTGCCGTACGCCATCCGTTTTTGGATTGGCTTTAAAAGAAGGCGCATGAATAATATACCAGTCAGGTTCAAAAGACTCTAAATCGTCTTCCTGTGGCCTGATAAACATATTTAATGCAAAAAGATTACTCCACGGGTTTTCGTTAAGTACACGAATATTAAGACGATAGTTTGCATCAGAGCAGGCGTAACAATCGCGAACCCATATTTCTTTTTGTTGATCAAGAAAATTAATCAACTTGGTTTTCAATTTTAAAAAATATTCTTCTTCTATTGGTAAATTGAAATTATTCCAGTCAACCGTATCTTGTGTTACTGCATCTTTTACAATGAATTTATCTTTAGGACTTCTTCCTGTAAACGCTCCGGTTTCAATACACAAAGCGCCGGTATCATTGAGTTTTCCTTCATTACGTTGCAATGTTTGTTCTGTTAACTCATCTGCAGCAAATTGGTAATTAATGTTAGGATTATTTATTCCAAGTTGTTTTAGCTGTTGGGTTGGAACAAAAACAGTAAGTGTTGACATAAATTATTTTTAGTTATCCAATCAAAAAGCAAAATTATTACAGAAACGCTTACAACTGTTAGTTTTTTAAAAAAAGCTTGTAAAAGTTTTAAACTATTGGGCTATAATGCAGACTAATAAAGCGAATTAAGAAAGTCTTAAAATTTTCAGTAAGTTCAATTTCTAAATAAAGTCTAATTTTACATTCGATAAAAAAATCTAAATGAAAAAAATTTTTGTTTTAATGATAGGTGTAATTGCTGCAGTTACACTTCATGCCCAGGCCCCTCAAGTAGATTCTGCAACTGATATTACAAAAGTGATACAGTTTAATGAACTTGATCATGACTTTGGAAAAATACCTTACGGTAAACCTGCTAAATTTGATTTGAATATGAAAAATATTTCAAACGATTCTGTAACTATTGAAGATGTGAAAGTTGGATGCGGTTGTACAACACCGGAATTTCCTGATAATAAAGGACCATTTGCAGCCGGCCAGGATTTTAAAGTAGCTATTGGATTTAATGGTTATACTGAAGGTCAGTTTAATAAGGTAGTTACCATTTATTTTAAAGGCGGATTGAGCCAACTTATAAAATTTCATGGCGAAACGTATAAAGCGCCAGATAATCCAGCTCCAAATAATGCCGGTGTTCAGCAGTTAAAATCTGGAGGTAAATAAATATGAAGATCATTTTAAGTTGCATAGCTGCCTTGTTGTTTGTAACGGCAAACGCACAAAGTGATACAAGTGCTATTGCTTTTACAACTACTACACATTCTTTTGGAAAGATTAAACATGCGGTACCTGCCACTACAGATTTTTCATTTGTAAATAAAAGCGATAAGAGCCTGATAATTGAAACCGCTGTTGCAGAATGCGGTTGTACCACACCTGATTATCCTAAAACACCAATTCAAAAAGGTAAAACAGGTGTTATTAAAGTTACGTACAACGCCGAAACTCCGGGTAAATTTTCTAAGCGCGTTACTGTAAAATTTGCGAATATAAAAGTTCCCGTAATACTTACAATTGAAGGCGAAGTAACGCCTTAAGCAATTCTATTTTTTACAAAAAAGCCGGGTAATTTTACCCGGCTTTTTGTTTTATGCATACATGATTATTACAATCATGAAGGTTATTATTACCAAAACAAGGCCTGCAAAAAAAACTTTATAAGCGATATCTAAATAATCAAATTTTTTAGAAAGAACCTTTCTAACCTGGAAAGATTCTTTAATCAATTCATCAAATACAAGTTGTTTATTATCGTGAAAAAGATCATTCATATCAGCATAATAACTATCCAACGTGGTATGCTTGAAATCAGGATCTAATTTATCAAAACTGCCAAAAAAGAATGGCTGTTTTTCATACTGAACATCTTTTAAAAAAGATTTATCAAGCGGTTTGCTTGCGAGTATGCTATAGAATATTGTAATGGCTGCAACAATAAGAATTATGGCTGCTGGTATTGCCAGCAAATGCATATCCTGAATTTTTTTTGCAACGAAACCAATTATTACAGAAGCAAGAATTGAATTTACCTGTATTAGAAGCCCGGCTTTTTTATCTGCAATGCCAATAAGATTAAGATAATTGCGAAAGGCAATCTTGAATAAGTCTTCACTTTCTTTATTTAAAACAGGAATTTCATAAGTATATTGATCAAGAATTTTTTTCTCCTTTCGCACAGCAGATTTTGGTTTATCGTCGTGTTTACTCATAATGCAAGATCATGCATCTTACTACGGTATTTTCTGTAAGATATAATTTTTACATCATAAAATATAAAGCGAACAAATGCAAGCCGGTTAACAATGCAAAACAATATATTCCCAAGCCTGTAATTCAAAACTTTGAACTGCACCAAGTTTATACACTATATCGGAAAACAGATGCGTAAAATTTCCTTCCAGCAATGGATGGGCAACATTAAACTGTAGTTTTTCTTTGTTGCTAAAATTTATAATCACCAATACTTTGCTTGCATCTGTACAACGCAAAAAAGCGAAAACATTTTCACCAAATTCTGTTGGCAATACATTTATATTTCCGGTTTGATGCAACGCAGCATTTTTTGACCTCAGCATTGATAATCTTTGATAAAAATTTTCCAATAACGGTTGCTGATTATTCCATTCAATAACATCTTTCTCAAAAAATTTAAGCCGTTTTAAATTGGGCAATTCCTGGCCGGAATATATTAAAGGCATTCCTGTCCATGTAAAAGTAAAAACGGCAAATGCTTTTGCTGCATCTCCATATTTTTCATACTCAGTTCCGTTCCATGTGTTTTCATCATGATTGGAAGTGAAGAAAAGTTTTAATGCATCCTGCGGATAATCCTGGTAAATTTTCAACACATCTTTTACATTCTGCAAAGAGGCATAATCTTTCACAAACTTTTCTGTTGCATGCATCCATTTCCATGCGTAAGTAACATCAAACACCTTATGATATTCGGGAACTTCGCATTCAGCAAGCCAAAATAATGGTTTAATAGCTTCGCATTGTTGTTTTGCATCAACCCAAAAATCAAGCGGAACCAAATGCGCCATGTCGCATCTGAAACCATCAATATCACATTCATTAATCCAGAACTGCATGCACTTAATCATTGCAGCACGCATGTCTTTATTTTGATAATTCAAATCAATTACATCAACCCAGCCATGCCGCTCAACAAAATCTCCTGCAGCATTATGTTCATACCAATCATAATGTTCTTTTGTCCAGTGATGATCACATCCTGTATGGTTTGCAACCCAATCAATAATTAATTTCATTTCCAGTTCATGTGCTTTGGCAACAAGATTTTTGAAATCATCAAGATCGCCAAATTCAGGATTGATGGAAACGTAATCGCTGCATGCATAATAGCTTCCCAAAGTGCCTTGTCTTTTTTCTATGCTTATGGGTGTTACCGGCATTAGCCATATTATTTTTACACCCATATTTTTCAGACGTGGAAGCTGTTTTGCAAATGCATTAAACGTTCCTTCTTCTGTATATTGACGCATATTTACTTCATAAATATTTGCGCCATTCTTCCATTCGTTTGTATAAATAGTTGAAGCCATAATTATTATTACAACAGCAAAATAAGCGAAGTGTTTTGTAATACATGCGCATTCAATACAAATAGTATTATTTTGTATAGTTCATGAGCAACACACATCTTTCCCGCAAAATAAGTTTGTTACAGGCCAGCGCCATTAATATGATTGATATGGTTGGCATTGGCCCGTTTGTAGTAATGAGTTTTGTTGTTGAAAAATTAAATGGCGGTTATTTTTTATATGCATGGATTGCAGGTGCGGTTTTATCTTTTGTTGATGGAATGGTTTGGAGCCAGCTTGGCGCAACATTTCCATTGGCAGGCGGCAGTTATAATTTTTTAAAAGAAGGCTTTGGCAAGAAATGGGGAAAGCCTGTGAGTTTTCTTTTTGTTTGGCAAACAATGATACAAGCGCCATTGGTTATTGCATCTGCTGCTATTGGTTTTGCGCAATATTTTAATTACATCATGCCATTGAATACTATTGAGAGTAAAATAGTAAGCGGTACTGTTGTAGTGCTGATCGTTTTTTTATTGTATAGAAAGATAGAAGCCATTGGTAAAATTAGTGTGCTGTTATGGATTGGTGTTTTTGTAATTATGGGATGGA
>JBDUBY010000401.1:0-2338 GCA_040003735.1 Parafilimonas sp. | reverse complement strand
AGGAAAGGTTAAGTTTGAAGCCCCATATTCAGCAATGAGTGTGGGGTTTTTTGTTTAACATTATAAAAAAGAAGACCTCATGTTTTGCATGAGGTCTTCTTAAAAAATAAACTATTTAATTGGCATAGCCCTGTCTCAGTATTTTTACGAATTGAGTTCTTATTTTCTTTTCAGAAGGAGTAAGCATGTTAGTTGGAATAGGGCTCTTTTCATACATATCAGCTTTGATATTAAAGAAACTGCCTCCGTTTAAAGAATCATATAGTTTGTAATTATAATCGGTTACATAACTCAGGTCAATCTTTCTTTGATAGTCTCTCGGCCAATAACAATATACATTTGTTCTTTGCTTTGCGGCAACAATGTTGCCTGTAATATTATCATAGAAACTAGTTCCATCAAGCGGTTCGTAAGGCTTTTTAGGAGCGCCGGCAAGCTCAGCAAATGTTGGAAAGAAATCCGTCATATCAACCAAAGAAGTATCTACACTTCCCGCTGTAACAGTACCGGGACAATATATAAGCATAGGAACATTTATGCCATCATACACTGTACTGTCTTTTGCTCCTTTTACTTTTTTGCCTTTATACAAAGAAGTAATGCCACCGTAAGTTGCATTATCACTTAAATAAATAATAATGGTTCTTTGAGCAAGTCCTGAACTTCTCACTTTAGTTACAAGCTTGCCAATAGTTTTATCCATATAATTAACCATGCTGGGGAAATACAATTTATCATTTTTTGTATCATCATCAGTAGCAGGATTCCATGATGCATATTGGGAATCATCAGGCGTTGGTACCCATGGTTTCTGTACGAGGTTGTGAGAATATACAAGCAGGAAAGGTTTTGTTTTATTGCTATCTATAAACTTACTCGCATAATCATAAAACATATCTTCTGAATACTTGCCGCTTACTTCAGCATCTGTTAAATAGCGTGCATCCTGGTACAGGTACGGATTTTTATATCTCCTGTAAAACTGATCATGCCCATTATTATTGTCAGGATTAAAAGGCATAAATACACGGTATTTGTCAAAGCCATGAGTTTTAATTGATACATCTCCGCCATCAAACTGCCATTTACCTGTGTAGCAGGTTGCATAGCCTTTATTGTGAAGCATGTTGGCAAAAGTTAATGAGGAAGGTGGCAACAAACCGAACTGAATCCAGTTACGATAATTATACTCGCCTGTAAATAAAGCAAGCCTTGAAGGCGGTCCATCAGGATGCGCTAAAAAATTCGGAAATTGTTTGCCATTTGCTGCAAGATTATCAAGATTTGGAGTGCTGTAAGACTGACCACCATTGTAAGTAGGAATTTCTCTTCCAACATCATCACCAATAATTAAAATTATATTTGGTTTTCCAGCCGCTATACTTTCATCAATAGATGCGCTGCCAACAGGCTGTGTTTCCTTGAAATCTTTATTACATGCCACCAATAATAATGAAGCAAATACAAATACACTAAAATTTTTAAATGGATAAGATCTTCTCATAAATAGTATTTAAAAAAATAAAAATACAATTTCTATTTTATCTACGTCCAGCTTTTGGCTCTTTGCTATTTAAAATCGGGTGAGTGTATCATTATTTTTGGTGAATAGATAGAGATGAACATTGGCACAATTTTTTAGTGATACAGAAAAATTGTTATATGAAAAGAAAACTTATCTATGGCTTACTTGCAATCATAGCAGTTGCATCAACATCATGCGTGGCAAAACGCAAATTAGTTGATGCGCAAATGCAATACCGTACATTACAAAACGACAGCGCTTTGATGGCATCTAAACTTGCTGATCAACAAACTTCAATTAATAAATTACAATCAGATATAGACGCGCTTAAACAGCAAATTGCGCAAGTGAGTAACGATGCTTCCAGTAAACAGGGACAAGTAAACTCCTTACAACAAAATTTGCAGGCACAGCAAAAACGATTACAGGATTTACAAAACCTGCTGGATCAGCAGCGTAAAGCAACCGATGATTTAAAAAATAAAATGATTAATGCGCTTGTTGGTTTCAGCAACAGCGATCTTACCATCACTCAAAAAAATGGAAAAGTATATGTTAGCCTTAGTGAGAAATTTTTATTTCCTTCAGGAAGTGCTGTTGTAAATGATTCCGGTAAAATTGCGCTAAGTAAACTGGCTGAGGTTTTAATTGCGAATCCTGATATTGCAGTTGATATTGAAGGCCACACAGATTCAATTCCTATCCGTGGAAAGTTTGAAGATAACTGGGCATTAAGTACAGCACGTGCATCAAGTGTAGTAAGAATTTTAGTGAATGATTATAAAGTTGATCCCACACGTGTAATTGCGTCAG
>JBDUBY010000082.1:0-2342 GCA_040003735.1 Parafilimonas sp. | reverse complement strand
ATCAATTCAAATATTTTCAGTTCTTCCGGTGATTTCCGGCTTGTATTTATCGCGTTGTACGTGGTATTTATAGCTTATTTTATCATCAGAATTATTAAAAGTTATAAGCTCATGAAATCGCAATAAAGCATTAAAATAATTGGTTTGGTCAGGAGGCTTATATTCCCTCCCAAAGAAGACTTAAAACCTCAGGAAAGTGTATCATGTAAGGCTTGCTTTTATTTTTCAATACCAATATTTTTACCTGCTTTACTTTTAACCGCATCAACATTCCAGCCATTCACCAGTATAAATGGTTTTGCATTTTCAGCATCTTTATTTTCATAACTGCATTCAATAGTCCTGCTTTCGCCAGGTGCCAGTGAAATATAATTATCAGAAAAAATTACCGGCAAAATATCATCTGCATTTTTATCTTTTAATACGCGCACATGCACAAAAAATGCAACTGATTTTCCTGTATTGGTAACAGTTATTTTGTGTGAAGTTTCGTTGTCTTTTTTACTGGCTGATGATTCAACGCTGATGCTTGTTGAAGGCATGTTTTGCAAAGCTGTAAAATCAGTAAACGATGATTGCGGCGTATAATACCATTTTGATTTTTTCCAGTTTAGTTCATCACTTTTTTGTGAAAGCCAATACCAGTTTATACTTTTTGTTTCCTGATTTGCATCTTTCAATTCAAGCCTTAAAAAATAGGTATCAGATAAATCATCAATTTGCGGAAGTGCAAAGCAATGTTGAACACTGTCTTCATTCACACTTGTTGCAATTGTGTTTGAATATTTATTGGTTCCATCTAAATTATATACATCAGCTTTTACGGTTAAGCTATCAAATTTTTGTAAAAAGGAATTGATGATATCAACTGCGTTGTCTTTATAAGAATACATTACATGCAACGGCTCCATAGATTTTTTCATGCCGAAATAAGTGCCCGCAGGATACAAATAATAATCGTATGTATGCCATATTAAACTGGGCCACGCATTCGCCAGCATCCATTGTACAACGCCGGTTGCTGTATTGTATTTATGCAATCCATACGCTTCCATCATTGCACGGTTGCCTTCATAATTTTGTAACTGAGCTTTTGCTAAATATTGATGTATATCTTTCGACTTTCCATAACGCTGGTTCAATGCACTATCGAAAATTTTTGTGTTACCAAACTCCATTGTTCCGCAATGGTAAAGCCAGTCTGAATTTGTATTTGACATTGAATCTTTCGGCAAAAATTTTATTAAACTTTCATATGGAGGAATGGCAGGGCCCGGAGAAATTTCGGTTGCAAAACTCCATGGACCACCATATTTTGTTGTATCGTTTTCCCAATAAGATGGTGGCACCCAATCATATGGCCCGTTCATCTTTACACCACTAAAACCACTCACTTTTGATTTGCTTGCATCAGCAGTTGAAATGGTTGGATTAGGCCAATTTAATTGATCTTCTATATTTAAATAATCTCTTTCAACACTTGTATCGCGTGGTGGCATATCGCTGCCATTCAGCCAAACCATTATGCATGCTTTGTTACGCAACCAATATATCATGCTGCTGTCTGAACTCATAGCAACTTTGCGTTCAGCATTATCCCAGTTTTTAGGATATTGCCATGCGCCGCAACACATCCAGCCAGTCATTACAAGCAAACCATTTTTATCACATAAGTCATAAAAATTATCATCTTCAAACTTGCCTTCACTGCGTACAATATTCATGTTCATATCACGCACCAATTTCAATTCCTGCTCTTGCCGTTGTGATGAATGACGCTGAAAAATATCAGGCGACCAGGCTGCACCTCGCAACATGATTGGCTTACCATTTATGATAAATTCTCTTGATGCATCATTAATAAGTGTTGATGTTATTTCGCGGATACCAAAATTTTCTGCAATTGAATTACTGGATGTATTATTAACGATACAAGACAATTCAATCCTGTTTAAATTGGCTTCGCCATATTGCCATGGCCACCAAATTTTTGGATCGTTTATATTAAGTTGATTGTAATCATTCGGGTTAAAACTTATTTGTTTTTTTTCGTTAGGCTGAAGATGGATTTTCTGTTCAAAGCTTACATCATTATTTATTTTGCCTTTCACAATTGCATCCTGTTGTTCATTCGTGAAATTTGTTACAACTGCATACACATTTAAATGAGCAATATTCAGAGAAGGCAGATCGAAATGAGTAGTTACTTCGGGATAATCAAGACCAACTTTATTATAAGTTTTTATTTCAACATTGTTTACAATTCCGCCGTTGTAATCTGGCGGATAATGAATCCAGTCAGCATAATCAATAGCCAGGTCGCCGTCTTCTTTATTTGGATT
>JBDUBY010000320.1:0-25675 GCA_040003735.1 Parafilimonas sp. | reverse complement strand
GCACTTCTTCAGGTGTTTCAACTTTTAAATGCAACGGAATATTTCCATAACAATTAGTTAGAACAAAATAATAATACGCGCGTAAAAATTTTGCCTGGCCAATACATGAAGTTTTAACCGCATCTGAAACCGCTGTATTATCATCAGGCAAACCATCTATTACAACATTGCATTTAAACACGCCATCATAATATCTTTTCCAAACTGCTTCAACTGCAGAATTAGAAGGAAGAATATTGAATTGATCAACGTTTTCAAAATCTGCCTGGTCGCCGGGATTGCCGCCTTTTATTGCATCATCTGAAGCAACATCACCCAAAACCCATATAGAATTTGATGATGCATCTGTAAATAACAAAGGCACGTAAGCTGTGTTTATTGCTGTTTGCGCATTTGCATCAGACGTAAAAAAACTTGATGCCTCATAATTGCCGAGTATATTCTGATCAAGAAATTTCTTACAGCTTATTTGTGTTACTATCAGCAGTAAAACCAGTATAAAAATTTTATAGAATTTCATATTAATAAGTTTCAATTTTTTAAAAATTTACATTGATGCCAAAAGTATAAGTGCGTGCTTCAGGGTAAGTTCCCCAATCAATTCCTGCGGCCCTGTCTCCATCTCCCAAAGAATTATTGCTTATATACATTTCCGGATCAAGGCCTTTATATTTTGTTACGGTGAAAAGATTTTGAGCACTTACATAAAATCTTACACTTGAAATATTCAAATGCGTTAAAACACTTTTTGGTATGGTATAACCAAGCTGCACATTTTTTAAACGTAAGTAAGAACCATCTTCCAGAAACCGCGTTGATGGCATCTTATTATTTGTTGCTCCATTCCATGATAATCTTGGCAATGTGTTAGAAGTTCCTTCGCCATGCCAGCTATTAGTGGCAACATTTTCAGTTATGTTGAATGAACGATAAAAGCCTTCAATATCTGTTAACACCTGGTCGTAAATTTTGTTGCCATAAGCACCCTGGAAAAATAAATTCAAGTCAAAATTTGCGTAGTTTAAATCTCCGGTTAAACCATATGTGAATTTTGGAATTGGGCTGCCAACATAGCTTCTGTCGTAATTATCAATCACGCCATCTGGCTTGCCTCCAGGCCCGCTGATATCTTTATATGCAACATCGCCAGGCTGAACATTCGGACCCTGATAAGCATGCGTGAAAACCTGGTCTGCTGTTTGAAAAATTCCTTCATCCTGCAACAAATAAAATTCCCCGATTGATTGACCAACTGTTGTAAGTGTAGCAAAATAATTGTTGTCAATTCTGCCCGCAGGTATTGGGCTGTTATCAATTAAAGAAAGCACTTTATTATGCAATAAAGCAAAATTTCCTGTAATTGAATAACCAAGTTTTGAATGGCCTGCACTATTATAAGTTGCCTGTAATTCAAGGCCTGTATTTCTTACTTCACCTGCATTTTCCTGTGGCGGATTTACACTGCCTGCACTGCTTGGCAACGGAATGCCAAATAAAAGATTGGTAGTTTTTTTAATATAATAATCCGCAGTAAACTGGAATCTATTTTGAAAAAGACCAAGATCTAAACCAACATCAGTTTGTGTGCTTGTCTCCCAAATTACATTTGGATTTCCTTCAGATGTAATTGTATAACCCTGCGTTGGCGTTCCATTAAACGGATAATAAAATCCACCCGAAACAATAGAAGCATATGCATGATTTGGAATTTCCTGGTTGCCTAACTGCCCAATGCTTGCACGTATTTTTAATAGAGAAAGATCTTTTACATTTTTCAGGAAATTTTCCTGCTCAAGGCGCCAGCCTACAGAGCCTGAATAAAAATTTCCATACCTGTCACTCGGGTCTAATCTTGAAGAACCATCTCTGCGAAAATTAAAGCTTGCGAGATATTTATCCTGGTACGCATAATTCACTCTTCCAAACAGAGAAAATAAAGCCCAATGATCTTCATTACTTCCGTTTTGTTTATTGCTTAGTCCATTATCAAGATATTGAAACGTAGAAGACTGGTCAATAAAATTCTGACTTGATGCAGACAATTGTTTGATATCATCTTTTATTGCTTCTGAACCAGCCAATAAATTTATCGTGTGATCACCAGCAAAAATATCATACGTAACAGTGTTTGTAAAATTGTAATTTAAATGTGTAACGCTTGATTGTGCAAGACTATTTGGAGAATTTAAGAACCGGTCAACTCCCCATGTTGGAAAGAATTGTTTGTAGTTCTGCAATATTAAATTGCCACCTAAATCAGATTTTATTTTTAGATTTTTTATTGGATCGAGTTCAATAAATGCATCTCCTAAAACAGAGTAATTATAAAGATTGTTATCAGTATTATCTGCAAGCCCAACAGGGTTTAATCCATCACCAAAAAATTGTGAAGGATTAGGCAGATCAACCAATACGCCTTCTTTGTTATAAACAGGCGTTGCGGGTGTTCTAAACAAAGCATAACGCACAACACTTGCACCGGGATTTCCATTTCCATAACCATCGCCAGACGTACCAACTTGCCTTTGTTTGGAATAAGAAAGATTAATGTTTGTTCCTACTTTAAACAATTTTGAAAGACTTGAATTTACTGCTGTGCGAATGTTGAAACGATTATAAGATGAATTATCTATTAAACCATCCTGGCCAAAATAATTTGCTGAAACAATGTATTGCGAGTTTTCATTTCCGCCACTAATACTTAATTGTACATTATTTATCGGCGCAGGATTTAGTACTTCCTTCAACCAGTTTACATTGGGCAAAGTATCAAGCATACTCGCCGGAATTTGTTCACGGCCATCATTTGCAGCAGCAACATTATAAGCCGCAACATATTGCTGAGTGTTTGCCATCTGAATTAAATGTCCCGGTGTTTGCACGCCTGTATAAGCATTCAGGTTTACTCTTGTTTTGCCTGATCTTCCATGTTTTGTTGTGATGATAACTACACCATTTGCAGCTCTTGCACCATATATCGCGGCAGAAGATGCATCTTTTAAAATGTTGATGCTTTCGATATCGTTCGGTGAAATTTCGCTGATTGCATCTGTTGTTGGCACGCCATCAATTACATACAAAGGGTTGTTGCTATTGATGGTTCCTATTCCTCTTATTCTAACAGCAATTGCATCACCAGGTGCGCCACTTTGCGCAGTAACACTAACACCTGCAGCTTTGCCTTGCATAATTTGGTCAACGCCGCCAACAGGAATATCATTTATATCTTTATTGTTGATAACAGAAACTGCTCCTGTTAAATCTTTTTTCTTCTGGCTTGAATAACCAACCACAATTACATCATTCAAACCTGAAACAACTTCTGTTAAACTTACCTGCAATACATTTTGACCTGCAACGGGAACTGATTTTGGTTGATAACCGATAGAAGAAATATCAAGTACTGCATTTTCATCTGGTACTGTAATTTGAAAGTGTCCGAAGCCATCGGTTACTGTTCCTTTTTTTGTTCCCTGCACAATTATAGATACACCCGCAAGTGGTTGCCCTGCCTGGTTTGTAACAGTTCCACTCACTGTTTTATCAATGATATTTACTGATGTTTTCATTTCAACCGCGTCATTATTTTGCTGTTTAGCTTCATGATATAATAAGATCTTATCATCAATAGTTTTATAATCAATCCCGATAGGAACAAAAAACTCATCGAGCAATTCTTTTAATGTTTTATCAGAAACAGAAAAACTAATTTTCCTGTTTGCATTGATAGTTGTAGAGCTATAAATAAATTTTGCTTCAGTTAATTGTTGTAGCTGAACAATAACTTTTTTTATCTCTGTGTTTTGAACAGTTACTGTTACACGTTTATTTAAAGCATCCTGCGCCGAGGCTTTGTTTGCATAGCTTACCGATATAAATGCCATGCAAAATATCAGTTGTGTTAATGTGAATTTCATGGCAGTTTGAATGATAGCAACAGATCGTTTTTTATTCATGATTTAATCGTTTTCTTTTTAATGTAATTTGCTTTTACTCACAGCCTTTACCGTTAATTACAATAGTTGTTCCGCGTATTTCGTAGTTAGCCTGTATTGCCTGGCAAAGCAAATCAAGCTTACTGTACAATGATTGTTCAGTAATATCACCGGTGAAAAAGCATTGATTTATTTTATCGTTCTCTACTATTATTTGTATGTTATACTGTTCCTGTAAATCGTTTAAAACCTGCGACACCGACGCATCATCGTAAGAAAATTTTATGATCTTTTCTTTTTTATTTGTTATAACAACAGGAACGGGATTTTCAACAAGTGCTGTAACAAATTGATGATTGGTTGTATAATATGTTACTTTTTGGTTTGGCGTAATAACAACGCCATTTGTTTTTTCTGCCTGCTTGCTGTTATGATTGTTTTCATATACAGCAACCCTGCCCGTTAATACATCCACTTCAATTTTATTATCCACTTTTTTAATAATGAAGCTTGTACCTAAAACCTGTGTTACAATATTATCATCATATACATAAAAAGGTCTTTCAGCATTTTTTGAAACTTTGAAATACGCAACACCATCTAAAAAAACTTCTCTTTTATCTGCAGCAAATTTTTTGGGAAAAGCAATTGCAGAACCTGGTTGTAAACTCACTATGCTGCTATCTTCAAGCAAAACTTTTTTTATTGTTGAAGTTTCATTTTTTATATGATTAAGACCTTTTATAGAAGTTGACTTAGCAAACTCGCTGGTTTCTTTTTTAGCAGGAAAATAATAGTAAACACTAAAAGCAATAACGCCAATCAATATTGCAGCGATTGCAACTTTTGTGATCGTGGAAAACCGAATTCTTTTTTCAGATGATTTTTTTTGATCGCTTATACTTTTCTGAATTTTTTTCCAAAGCCTTTCTTCTATGCCATTCATTTCTGCTTCGGTAACAGGTAATAAAGAATGGTCATCAAGTAATTGATACCATTGATCAATCAACTGCTTTTCTTCAGAAGAACATTTGCCATCAACATATTTTTTCAACAGCTGATGAAAAGCTTGTCGGTTCATGTTTTAATTAAAATAATAAATGAGATTATGGCTGGCTTTAATCTTGATTACATTGTAACCTTGCTATTATGTAGTCAACCAAAAGAAAACATACCCTAAATGTTTTTTAATTTTTTTTGAACAGGAGAAAATATTGCGATCTAATTAAATATAGAAAGGCTGACCAATGTAATTAAAACAGCGATAATTTCTTTGAGATATACACGCAGTTGCTTTAATGATTTTGTGATGTGATATTCAACCGCTTTTTCAGAAAGATGCATGCTTTCTGAAATTTCTTTTACAGTGTAATTTTCGTTACGGCTGAGGTTGAAAACAAGTTGTGTTTTTTCAGGTAGTTTATGAATGGCTTTTTCAACAATAAAAGAAATTTCATTCAGCAACAATTTTGTTGTGGATGTATTGCCTGTTTCTAACATTTGATCCTTTATATTCTGCAGGTATTTCTCTTTTGCAAGAAGTGATTTATAATAATTGATCACTTGATATTTAACTGCAGTTTGCAAATAATTTTCCAGGTGTTGAATAGAAGAAACAGTTCGCTTTTCCCACAACTTTACAAAAATATTTTGCACTGTTTCTTCGGCAATTTCGTGTAAGTGTAATTTTTTGTAAGCAGTTTTATATAATTGCGACCAATGCCTGTTGTAGATTTCTTTAAATGCTTTTTCGTCATCTGTTTTCAGCAATCTTATAAGCACCTCGTCGCTAAGCGTCTGGTATTCCATATGGGCTATTTGCAGATCTGGAAGAATTATCGCAGGTGTACAAAGATGAGAATTATGCTTAATATTTACATCATTTAAATTGCTGAGAAATGATGTATTAATTTTTATCTTACAAACGCGTAGCTATTTTTTATTTGCTAAAAGGCTGACAGCTAAAAGCTGGTAGCTTTACTTAAACGCATTTCCATAACCAACCAACACAACGGAAACAATAATTATAATTACACCAACTACGATTGTTGTATATGTTTTTGTGCTAACACCTTTCCATTCTTTTAAAATAAAGCCCCACATGTTTGCAACAAGAATTATAAATGCCATGTGCAATATCCAGGAGCTTGCTCCATTCCCCAATTTACTTTCGCCCATGCCATAAAAAAAGAATTGTAAAAACCACATCGTTCCGGCAAGTGCACATAATAAATAATTTTTTAATAGTGGTGATTGCTTTTTTGTGTAATCTTTAAATGTTCTGTTGCGCGCATTTAAAAACATACACCAAATAAAATTTGTTGTTAAGCCGCCCCAAAGCAAAACAACATACGTTACATTATTGCGGTATAAAAAGTTTATTGTTTCTGTTGGATGCGCCGCTTTCCATAACTGGTTTGCAGTTTCTGACATTGATGATCCTGCTTCAATTCCATAATTAAAACAAGCGCTTAAAATTCCGGAAATAATACAAACGATTAAGCCTTTTACAAGGTTGAACTCTTTTATACTTTCTTTCTTTTTTTCTTCTGGTAATTCACGCTCTTTTAAAACACCAGCTCTGCCGCAAATAAAAATTCCAATCAAACAAAAAACAATTCCTGTTAAAACAATTCTTCCCCACGATGTAGAGATAAGATCATTAAAAGTTGTTTTGCCTTCTGTTGGATGAAAGTTGTAATAAATTGATGGAAGTAATGCGCCAAAGGCTGATGTAAAACCAAGTAAAACGGAGTTGCCCAAACTCATACCAAGATACCTCATGCCTAAGCCATACATTAAACCGCCGATGCCCCAAAGAAGACCCCAAAAATACGTCCACCAAAAAGTGGATGGATCTGTTTGCGCAATAATATGTATGAAGTTTGGAACTGTTACCCACGCTGCAATTGGAGGAATAATAAGCCATGAAAACAGACCGCCGATCAGCCAATAATTTTCCCATGCCCAGCCTCGTACTTTTTTATAAGGCACATAAAAACTTCCCGAGGCAAAACCGCCGATGAAATGAAATATGATGCCGATGATTACTTGCATGGTTAATTAATAATTGATGATGAAATCTTGTATCAACAAAAAATTATTTATTGTTAATTGTAAAATGATAAACGCCTGAACCTACTTCTAACTTTGCATAACCATCTTCCATTCCTGAAAATTTTATATCATTTATCTGCGATAATGTTTTGCCATTTTCTGTTATTGATGATTCATCTTTTGCAGGAATAAATATAGTTGCTGTTGTGTTGGCCGGAATTTCAGCATTCATAAATAATGTATCTCCATCAATCTTCCATTCATTACTTAATTCGCCATAATATGTTTGAAGCGTTGCTGATACATTGGTAAAATTTCCACCAATATGCGGTTGAATTTTTATATGCTTATATCCAACACCATCTTCGTACGTATCAATGCCAGCCATTTCGCGATACATCCAATCGCCAATTGCACCGTACGCATAATGATTGAAAGAATTCATGCCAGGTGTTTCAAAACTACTGTCAGATTTTTCACCATCCCATCTTTCCCAAATAGTTGTTGCTCCCATTTTTACTGGATATAACCATGATGGATAAGTATCCTGCAACAACAATTTATATGCGATGCTATCATAACCAAATCTTGTTAATACATGACATAAATATGGTGTTCCTAAAAAACCTGTTGTAAGATGATTTTCATAATCTTCAATATTATTCACCAAACGCAATGCGGCCTGTTTGCGTAAATCTTCAGGAAGCATATCAAAATTTAATGCAAGCACATACGCTGTTTGTGTTCCGGAAACAAGCCGGCCATTCGGCGTCATATATTCTTTTAAAAATGCTGCTTTAATTTTTTGTAATAGATCAGCATAAGAAGCTGCATCACCATCTTTATTTAAAACTTTTGCCGCATCAATTAAGAGTTGTGTTGAATGCGCGTAAAAGCATTGAGCGATTAAATATTTATCAGTAACTGCTGCTCTTCCATCATTATCATCTTCGGGATGATAGAACAACCAATCACCAAAATGAAAACCTGATTGCCATAAATTATGCTCGCTGTTTTTTGTCATATAATCAACCCAAGCTTTCATGCTGCTGTATTGATCTTCAAGAATTTTTTTATCGCCATAAGCTAAATACATATTCCATGGAATAATGGTTGAAACATCTGCCCAGCCTGTTGAACCGCCGGCATCTTCGCCCAATACATTTGGAATTACAAAAGGAACACTTCCGCTTTTGTATTGATCGGCTGTAATATCTTTCGTCCATTTATCAAAGAAAGAATTTACGTTCATATTAAATGTTGCCGTGCGGCTAAAAACCTGCGCATCGCCTGTCCAGCCTAAACGTTCATCGCGTTGCGGGCAATCAGTTGGCACATCTAAAAAATTTCCTTTTTGCCCCCATTGAATATTATGTTGTAATTGATTGATAAGTGAATTTGAAGTGGTGAAAGTTCCTGTTGTCGGCATATCAGAATAGATAGCAACAGCTGTAAAATTTTCCGGTTTTAATTCAGTTTGCAAGCCCTCAATTTTTATGTAGCGGAATCCATGCCATGTAAAATGCGGCTCAAATGTTTCTTCGTTATCATCTTTCAAAATATATACATCTTCTGCTTTTGCAGCGCGAAGGTTTGCCGTGTAGAAATTGCCTTTTTTATCTAACACTTCAGCATGTGAAATTTTTATTGAATCGCCTGCGTTGCCTTTTACTTTAACCGTTACCCAGCCAACAAGATTCTGGCCGAAATCAATTACGTGCTCACCTTTTGGTGTAGTAAAAATGTGAATGGGTTTAAACGTTTCATGCTTTTTTACAGGCTCATTAATTGTTGCAATTAAATTGTTGAGTGAAAAATCTGTAACCTTTACATCGCTCCAATCTTTATCATTATAACCGGGCAACATCCAGCCTGTTTTATTTAATCGCGCATCAATTGTTTCGCCATTATAAATTTCTGTATATCGAACTTCACCTGTTGATGATTTCCATGTATCATCTGATGTAATAATTTGTGTTGAACCATCGCTATATGATATATCAATTTGAAGCAACAATGCAATATCTTTTCCATACACATTTATATTATTGCCGAAACCAATTATGCCACGATACCAGCCGTTGCCAAGCGTTACGCCAATTGCATTGTTGCCATTTTTTAAAAGATCGGTTACATCATAAGTTTGATATTGTAAACGTGTTTTATAACTTGTCCAGCCCGGCGTTAAATATGCATCGCCAATTTTTTGCCCGTTAATATTTGCTTCATATAAACCATGCGCAGTTATAAATGCGGTTGCCGCAACAATTTTTTTGGTTGATGAAAATTCTTTTCTAAATAATGGCGATGGCCGTGTAACAGAATCTTCAACATAACCTGGCTCAATCCATTTTGCTTTCCAATCTGATGCATTTAATAATGCTGTTTGAAAAAATGCCGGCTCGCTCCAGGCAGATGCTTCATTATAATTATTCCAAACTTTTACCTGCCACTGATATTTTTTATTGCTTTGCAAAGCATCGCCTTTATACGCAACATGTACTGACGAATCAGCATTTACTTTGCCGCTGCTCCAAACGGTTTGCTTGTTCAACATCAGTTTTATTTCATAAGCAGTTTGCATTATGTTTCTTTTTCCGCTTGTTATCTGCCAGCTAAATTCAGGATGTAAAACACCAATACCAATAGGATTTTTAAGATTTTCAGTGAGAAGTTTTTCGCATTTTAACTGAGCATGACCGCTTAATTCTAACAACAAAAAAAATACTATTAAAGTGTGAATTTTCTTCATGGCAATTATTTAAAACATTTTATTATACCGTACGAATATAAACTACAGAAAATACTGCTGGGTGAATAAAATGGAACGCACAATATTTTAGTGATATAAAAATTATATTTTATTTTTTTGAAATTTCCAGCACATACATCGGCGAAAAAAATAAATTGTTTTTTCCTCTAATTTTTATTAATGCATTTATGAAACGCTTTGGCAGATTTAATAATTTATTTTTTGAATAACCGTAATATGTATTTGTTACTTCAACAAAAAGATTATTCGTAATAGCAATATTTTTCAATTGATCAATATTAATTAAATTTTCTGCCCAATTGCCCGTGTAGGGGTCGCATGTGTTTGTTGAATGTGGTATGTAGTTAAGCTTTCCGGTTTGTAAAAATGTTTCAACAAGCTGTTCTATATCTTCTTTAATTAAACCACGACTGTTCGCTGCCAACATGTTTATTTCATTACTTGTTAAACCATGAAATTTTGCATTAATGATTTTCTTTCTTTCTTCAAGATAAGATGTATGAATGTCTGATTGCTTCCATCCCGTTGTTTTTGTAAAACCTATATATTCTGCGTTATGATGTATCTTCTTTAAACGCTTATTAATAAAAGGGTTTTTAGAATTTGCGCTTGTAATAAATAATAAATCAAAAGGATTATTTATCTCAGTTATTGTTTTTATCCATGATCTCAAATTATAAATATGCTCTAATACATCAAATGAACAAATAAGATCAGGTTTAATATTCAATGTATTTATTTCGTTCACAAATTTTTCAATATCGCCGGTTATGCAGTAGCTTATGTTTATGTTTATTTTTTTTGCAATCGTATTTGAATCACTTGCTGAAACAGCATAAATATCATTATAAACAACTGTTTTAAAACCTATTTCTTTTGCAAGAAAAGATAAGATGCCGCAACCGCCGCCATAATCAACAAATACAGCTTCAGTAATTGGTTTGGATAATTTATTGATCGCTTTTGATAAAAGCTGTTTGTACAAACTCATGTAGAAATCATAATAGTTAATATACTGTAATAGATATTTTTTGTTGTATTCTGAAATATCAAGTGAATTAATATCTAAGTTCTTCAGCTTTATGTTAAGCTTATTAACTGCATCGTTAATCAGTAAATTTTTCATTGAACCGTAACTAAATATTGAATGTGGAAAGTATTGCAATATCTATCACATCGAAAAAATATTATGAATGCCTTTTTTAATAACTGCACATTATTAAATGTATCCTGAATATTTTTTAAAATAGGTTTACTTTGGCTTACCACTAATAAATTATTTATGGATTCAAGAAGAGAGTTTATACGAAAGACCATGATGCTTAGCGGCGCTGCAGGCATGGCAACTTTACCAGCTTCAATTCAAAAAGCATTTGCAATTGATCCGGCACCTGGCAGTACTTTTTTAGATGCAGAACATATTGTTTTATTGATGCAGGAAAATCGTTCGTTCGATCATGCATTTGGAACAATGCGCGGTGTGCGTGGTTTTAATGATCCGCGTGCTTTGAATCTTCCAAATAGTAATAAAGTTTGGCTGCAAACAAATAAAGCTGGTGAAACATATTCTCCTTTTCGGCTTGATATAAAAGATACAAAAATTACATGGATGGGTTCTTTGCCACACAGCCGCGAAAGCCAGGTTGGTGCACGCAACAACGGCAGGCATGATAACTGGATCGACGCAAAAAAATCGAGTGATGAAGATTATGCATACATGCCTTTAACCATGGGCTATTATACGCGGGAAGATATTCCGTTTTATTATGCGCTGGCAGATGCATTTACTGTTTGTGACCAGCATTTTTGTTCGTCGTTAACGCCTACAGATCCAAACCGGCTTTATTTCTGGAGCGGAACTATAAGAGCAAAACATGATGAAGATGCAAGAGCATTTATTGATAACGGTGATATAGAGCAAGGTGTTGGCTGGGGAACTTTTCCGGAGTTACTGGAAGAGAATAATATTTCGTGGAAAATATATCAAAACGAAGTAAGTGTTGATAATGGAATGACAGAAGAAGAAAACCAATGGCTTGGAAATTATGGTGATAACGTGCTGGAATATTTTGATCAATACAATGTAAAATATGTACAGAGCTATATTGATTTTTTACCTGAACGGGTAAAGCTGCTTCAACAGGAAATTGAAAAATCAACATCAGTGCTTTCAGGCTTAACCCCAGGCAGTGATGAATATAAAAAAGCAGAACAAAAAATAAAAGATAGCGAAGACGCTTTAAGTATTGTGCAGCAAGACCAGAAAAAATATACTGCGGAAACATTTAATAATTTATCCGAAAAGGAAAAAAACATTCATCAAAAAGCTTTCACCGTAAACTCAAAAGACCCGCACCAACATTCACTTGAACCGTTGAATTATACTGACGATAATACAAGTCGAAAAATAAATATTCCAAAAGGTGATGTGCTCCATCAATTCAGGCAAGATGTTGAAAGCAATAAGCTGCCAACAGTTTCATGGCTTGTTGCGCCTGAAAATTTTTCAGATCACCCGAGTGCTCCCTGGTTTGGAAGCTGGTATCTTTCTGAAACGATGGATATACTTACAAAAAATCCTGACATATGGAAGAAAACAATTTTTATTCTAACGTATGATGAAAATGATGGTTATTACGATCATGTGCCACCATTTGTTGCACCGGTTCATAAAGATGAATCAACAGGTAAAGTTTCTGAAAGCATCGATACAAAATTAGAACACGTAAAAATGCAACAAGATTATCCTGGTTCTATCGGACTTGGTTTTCGCGTACCGCTTGTAGTTGCTTCGCCGTGGAGCCGTGGCGGCTTTGTAAACTCACAGGTATTTGATCATACTTCATCACTACAATTTCTTGAAGCATTTCTTAATAAAAAATTCGGAAAAAATATTAAGGAAACAAATATCACACAATGGCGGCGTACAGTTTGTGGTGACCTAACTTCTATATTCCATCCATACAACGGACAAAAAATTGAAGCATTGCCGTTTGTGAAAAAGGATCCTTTTATAGAAAGTATTCATAAAGCAAAATTTAAAAATGTTCCTTCCGGCTATAAAAAATTAACTGCTGATGAAATTGCATTGATCAATAAAAATCCAAATGCTTCGCAATATATTCCGCAGCAGGAAAAAGGAACGCGGCCGGCCTGTGCTTTGCCTTATGAATTATATGCAAATGGCAATTTTAATAATGAGAACAAAACATTCGATATAAACCTGCAAGCTGGTAGTAAAATTTTTAAAAAAATTGCCGCCGGTTCTCCATTTATTATTTATGCAAGAAATTATTTGAATAAAGATTTTACTGAAAAAACTTATGCCGTAACAGCGGGTGATAATTTAAAAGATAACTGGCTGATAAAAGATTTTGATAATGGAAATTATGATTTGGAAGTATATGGACCGAATGGTTTTTACAGGTGTTTTAAAGGCAGTGAAAATGATCCTTTGCTGAATGTTTCTTTAAACTATCATACTGATGCAAATGGCAAATTCAACGGTAATATTGAATTGTTTTTGCACAATAACAGCAAAACAAATTTTGCGGTTACAATTAAAGACAACGCATACAATACTTCAACAATAGTAAAACAATTTGCTGCAAATTCGCAGCAAACCATTGCACTTAATTTAAACAAAAGCTTTGGCTGGTACGATTTTACAGTGAACGTGAAAGGCAATAATAATTTTGAAAAAAGATTTGCCGGCCATGTGGAAACGGGTAAAGAATCTAAAAGTGATCAGGCAATGGCAGGTGTTTAACCAGACAGGAAGTTATTGGTTCAAAGAAAAGTAAAGCGAAATGAACATGCGTTCTATAATAAAAAAGAGATTTCATTGAAATCTCTTTTTTATTTATCATTTAATCGAACTATAAATCGGCTCCAAAGAAGCGTAAAGGAAGCGTTACCGGCTGTGGTGCTCCGCCATTTATACTTAACGTAGCCTGGTTGTCACAATCACCGTTTCCATAATCTAAATATTCGTCAGTTGTTACACCAAGTTGTTTCAAGGTAATAATTTCTGCACCCTGAGAACGGTATGGGCAATTTGCCATTTTGATCATTGGATTAGCCGGATCAGCTACAGCTTTCCATGTTATCATAGCTGAATCGCCTGAAACTTCTGTACCAAAAGCATTTTCTGATATTTTGAATACATTATCTTCCAGAGAATCCGTTTCGCCACCTGCAATTTGAGTTTGCGTTACAGAATTTATGTAAGAAGATGTATTTCCGAATGCATCAGTAACAGTTTTGTTAACTGCAATTTTTAAAACAAGTGATCCCGAAGATGCGGGGCTTACCACAGATATCTTTACATTACCTGAAATACTTACGCCATCAACATAATAGTTGCTAAACGTTGTTACGCTGGCAACTTTACCTGCAGGCGCTGTGTTTTTATCAGCATATATTGTAGTGAATCTTTTTCCGCTTCTTGTTACACCGTAATCATCGGTGCATCCGGTTCCATAATCAACAGTCCTGGTATTTGGATAAACATCTTTAGCAGGATTGTATGTTGTTACCGGGCAATGTGCGGCATCAGATTCACTGGTTGCGAATATATCAGCAACTTCTAAATCTGATTCATTTTGCATTGCTCCAATCATCGTGGTAGTTCTTATAAGTGGCGAACCTGTTTGAGATGGAGGTTTAGAAGTATCTGCCGCATTTTTTTGGCATGATGCCAATACAAGACACAGCAAGGCAGTGCCGGGTAATAGTTTGATGAATTTTAGTTTCATTGTTTTTGTTTGAATTGTTAATAAGAATAGATTATATGATGGGATAAGAAGTACGGATACATTAAATTGAGGTACGGCTTTAATTAACTAAGTGCTGCGTTTTCAGAAATCTACACTGCTAATATAAACTATCTTCCGGGAAATTAGATCGATTTTGTTTTCATGAAGCACAAACCCGTTTTTATCCACAAAATATTATGCCAGTCTTATTTCTAAGCGCTGTTTTTTAAAAACCGAAACAGCATAATACTGGAAATTCATATTCTGTTATTAACCTGCTTAATAAGTTCGATGTTACTGACTTCCAAAATTTAGATGTTGTAGCGTATATATTTTTTTATAGAGCGGTTGTTTACGAAGGTTAACAACAATAAAATTATTGCAGCAGCAATTAAAGTATAATAAGAAAGAAATTGACTAATAAAAATATTTTGTGCAGCTAACGTTTTTTGCAAAACATATTGCAAAACAGAAATAATAAAAATAGTAAGTATGATAATGATAATATTAGCCGGTAAAAATTGTTTACGCAAAAAGTTTTGTAGTTGTTTTGGTGCTGCACCAAGTGTAACCAACAATACAATTTCTTCTTTTGCTGAAGCAATGGTGAGTTGAATAAATAATGTAAAAATTAACAATGCAAATAAAAACATTAAAGCGCCGGTAACCCATGAAGTAATTACAACAGCATTGATGATGCCGCGATATTTTTCAAACCTTGTTTTTTCTGTGTTGGTTGTAAGATGATGACTTGAGAGATATGTTGCAAGTTGCGGATCATCCGCATTGTTTGTTTGAATAATAACACGTGAAGGTTGCACATTATTTCCCGTTCCAAATTTTTGATTTGCCCAATCCATAAATTGCTGCGGCACCAAAACAGATGAAACCCGGTCGCTGAAACCAACTACTTTTCCGTAATAATTTACAACACCGGTTGATGTTTGTATATCTATTTGAACAGGTAATGCTTTAACTAAATCCTGCGACAATTGTGGCAAATGCTGAGACTGCGCAAATCCAAAATTCCACATGTCTAAAAGCATATTCGGAATAATCATCGGTATAAAACTGCTGGTTTCATTCCATTGCCAATCAGGAGAGTTTACATCAAGAAATTCATTAGGAACACTTTCAAAAAAGAAATCAGTATAAAAAGGAATTTGCTTACTTATGCTTTGCACGCCAACACGAAAATGGCTTGGCGTTAGCGCTCCTATTTTATCAACAAAAGACTGTTGTTTCAAATCATTTATTTCTGCATTGGTTAAAGTAACGTCGCCAATATTTTTATCAGTAACTGTTTTATTGATCACCAAAAAATCTGCAACACTATCCTGGCTTGTTTTACTATATAAAATTTGCTGATAGTTCGATTGTATTTGCACAGCCGCTAATATCAGTAACATCGCAATAAATAATCCAACCATTGCCATTGTATTGCGGCTGCGGCCAGAACCTGTGCGTATTAGTTTTTTTAAAAGTTGATTCAGCATTATAAATTCAAAAACTGTGTATAATTAAAGTGTTCATCATCTTCAAGATCTGTCAATATAAAACCTGCGTTTCGTTTTTTGCATTCAGCTTCAATTAGTGTTGCCGCTTTATCAATATTGCTTTTGTCTAAATGGCTAAACGGTTCATCCATTATCAACCAGTTAAATGGTTGCATTAGTGCACGAATAATTGCAATGCGTTGCTGTTCGCCATAACTGCACATTGATGCTTTTTGATGTAATATAGATGCAATACCTAATTCTTCAGCCATTACATTAATCACATTGCTTTCGTAAATAGGTTGTTGTAATACGCGGTTCAATTCAATATTTTCTCTTGCAGTAAGATTCGGAAACAAACGCAGATCCTGGAAAATAATGCTGATGTTTTGTTGTCGCAAAACAGCAAGCTCATCCTGGTTTATCAATAATAAATTTTTACTGTTCCATACAACTACACCTTCAAAATCTTTGCGCAGTTTATAAATAATATGCACCAATGTTGTTTTGCCTGTTCCGCTTGGCGCTTTAATTTTTACAAAATCACCAGTATTAAATTGCAGCGTTTTATTCCACACATCAGAATTGCGTTGCAGCAATTTATCTTTTAAAGGAATAGGAATAATGTTTTGTAATTGCAGTTGCATTAATCAAAAGAATTTTTTGGTGACCGGCAGTTGATGCGTTGTGGCGTCACGGTTGTGTCACTCACTTGTACTGTTGAATATTTATTCGGCAATATAAAGGCAGTTTTGGCTTTTTCAATTTAGATTTTACTTCTTATAAGCAACAACGTTTGAAAGTATGCCAATGTTATCAATACGAATATCGATTTCATCTCCTTCAGCTAAAGAAAAATCATTCGGCGGAACAACGCCTGTTCCTGTCATTAAAAAACATCCTTCATCAAATTCACATTCACGAAATAAATATTCAGCAAGTTCAGTGAATCTTCTTTTCATCCTGTTTAATTGAATGTGGCCGGTAAATACTTCAAGCCCATCACGTCTTATATCTATACTGATGTTTGTATCTAACGAAATTTCATTTTCAGGTATATACAAACATGGCCCGATGGCTGCACTTCTTTCATACACTTTTGCCTGTGGTAAATACAGCGGATTTTCGCCTTCAATATCTCTTGAGCTCATATCATTTCCAATTGTATAACCTGCAATTTTGCCTTTTGCATTAATGAATAATGTAAGCTCAGGTTCGGGAACATTCCACTTTGAGTCTTTACGGATGAACACTTTTTCTTTATGCGCTGCTACACGATGCGCCAACGCTTTAAAAAATAATTCTGGCCGTTCTGCATTATAAACTTTGCTGTAAAAATCTGAACTGCCGGCATCTTTGCTTTCTTCCATTCTTGCATCACGGCTGCGCAAATAGGTTACGCCTGCAGCCCAAACTTCCTGCTCACCAATCGGAACAAAAATTTTTGTACTGTTCCAGTCAACTTCAACTTTATTTGCGTGCTTTCGGTTATTCTCATTTGTTTGATCTGATAAAAATGAAAACAAGTCATCGTTGTTTAATAATTCGTTCCACTTATAAAACAACGAAAAGTATTCATTGTTGTGTTCAAGAATAATACCGATAGAAGTTTTAAATAGTTTCATAGAGTTACCAGTTTTTTACATCATCCAGGTCAACATTAATTAATTGTTTGACGAGGTTTTTTAATGTTGAATAATCACCTTGCAAATGCATTGTTGTTTGGCGATATTCCAGCGTTTCACCGGCCTTTAATTCTTTTGCCGGCGAAGAAGATTCTATTTCGTAAAATGGCCCCATTTGTGTGCCATCAATTAACGGACCATCATTATAAGAATTGATCACATCACCTTTATATGGATCTTTCTGCAGCTCCCATTTTGAATTTACATAGTTACCATCCTTATGTACTTCAGCAATTACAACCGTTAAAACATTTTTCTTAAAATCATAACTGCATATAAATGGTTTTGCTAATTCAGGCGCCAGACCAATTTTACCTCTCGATTTCCCATCACAACGGAAATATAAAACACTATCTTTTATAATTAATCTTGATGAATCAATCTTTTCAAAATAATCATCCGTTATAAAATTATGTATATTTTTTATGGGCAAAAAAGGAATGACAACTTTTGTTTCCTCTGATGTCGAAAACATTCCTGCAAGCCAGATAGAAACCAAACCATTGTCTTTTGTCCATGTAATATCGCCTGTGTTTTTTATATGATTGATTGATTCAAATGCAACTGTTTTTATATTATCAGGAATACTTGTATTTAATTTTTGTTCAATACTATTTTTATCAAGTAATTGAATTTTTCTTATGATGTTGAGATTAAAAGTTGTACCTGAATAATTAGTAACAGAAGATGAAAGCGAAAATGTTGCAGATGTTTTATTTGATTGAACAATGTTATATTTTTCTGTATCAATTAATGCAGGAACTTGCCAGTGCTCAAAATCAAATGGATCATCTTTTTTAAAGTAGATAGAATATTGTCCGCCTTCAGGGCCAAGCCAGAATCTTTCTTCGCCACCAACCGGGTTAAATTGTTTTTTCTTTTCTCCTGATGAAAGCAAATTATAATTCAGCCAGCCAAAACTTGTGCCGCTGTCGCCGGCAGCTGTGCTTGTAAAAACTCTTCCCTGGTATGCTGCACAAAGCAAAACTTTTGCATCATCATGTTGAAGTTCTATAGCATCATGTGCAATTTTTTTTATGAACGCAGCATCGTAGCCATAAGTGCCTTTTGCATAAATTGAATCTGGTTCTGTTTGCATTTATGTTGATCGTTGTTATTACAGAAAATGGCGAATAAGAATGATTAAAGGCAAATTAATTTTATCGTTTTAATATTCTGTAAAACTTATAAAGAAATTCCTCTCTTCCACGGGATAAAATCATCATGCAATGTTGCTTCAGCTTTTGCCAGCGTATTGCCATTTGCAACATCAATAATATAATTTAAAATTCTTTCTCCGGCGTTTTCAATCGTTTCATTTCCTTCAATAATAGATCCTGTATCAATATCAATTATATCATTCATTTTATTAAACAGTGCAGTGCTGGTTGATAATTTTAAAACCGGCGCAATTGGGTTCCCGGTGGGTGTTCCCAAACCTGTTGTAAATAATATTATCGTTGCTCCTGCGCCAACTTCTGCGGTTGTTGATTCAATATCACTGCCGGGTGTACACAATAAATTTAAGCCTGGTTTCAAAATTTTTTCAGGATAATCCAACACATCTGCAACAGGTGATGTGCCGCCTTTTTTTGCAGCGCCTGCAGATTTTATTGCATCTGTAATTAACCCATCTTTTATATTTCCCGGAGAAGGATTCGCATAAAAACCAGAACCAACTTCCATTGCACGTTTATTATATGTCGTCATTAACTGCATAAACTTTTGCGCAGTTGTATCATCAACACAACGATCACTTAATTCCTGTTCAACGCCACATAATTCAGGAAATTCTGATAGCACAACAGAGCCGCCTAAAGCAACTAACAGATCTGATGTATAACCAACAGCAGGATTAGCAGAAATGCCTGAAAAACCATCAGAGCCTCCACATTCCAAACCAATACATAATTTATTTAATGGTGCAGGTTTACGTTCAAGATGATTGGCTTCTATTAAGCCCGTAAAAGTTTTTTTTATCGCTTCATTCAGCAATAACTTTTCATTGCCTATTTTTTGTTGTTCCAGTATATATAAAGGTTTCGAAAAATTTGCATCTCGTTTTTCAATCTCTTCTTTTAATAAAGCAATTTGTGCGTTTTGACAACCTAAACTTAACACGGTTGCACCTGCAACATTTGCATGCGTTATATAACCTGCGAGCAATCCACATAAAGCTCTTGCATCATCTCTTGTGCCCCCGCAACCCAATGTGTGTTTCAAAAATTTTATGCCATCAATATTTGGAAAAACTTTTTCATTCTTTAATATATATTCATCTTCATCTGCAAACATTAATTCATACTCTGAATTGCCGGATTCATATTCACGAATCATGCGGTGAACCATTGCTTCATAAGGCGATTCTTTTGGCGTATAACCAAGCGATTTCATAAAGGCTTCCTGCAATACTTCAACATTTTTATTCTCGCAAAAAACAAGTGGTATTACCAGCCAGTAATTTCTTGTGCCAACGCTTCCATCTGCGCGATGAAAACCATTAAATGTTTTGTTTTGATATTTTGATATATCAGGTTTATGCCAGTTGGTATGTCTTTCTTTTAAAGTAAAACTGTTTGAAGCATGTTGAATATTTTGCGTTGATATTAAACCGCCCTCAGAGATAAATTTTGTTGTCCTGCCAACCAGCACACCATACATAATTATGTCATCGCCTTCATTGAAATCGTGCAAAGCGAATTTGTGCTTGGCAGCAATATTTTCTTTTATATCAAACAAAATATTATCGACGTTTGCCTGTTCTCCTTTGTACAAAACAGAAAGTGCAACGGCAACATTATCATCTTTATGTATTCTTAAAACTTTTGTGTGCATGATCGTTATCGTTAATCAATTTTATTTTTTGTGTATTCGCCATTAACCATTCTTACAATACAATTTGAATTTTCATTCTTTAATTCATCAGGTAAAAATTTATTATCAAAATTCTGATAACAGACCGGTCTCGTAAACCTGTAAATTGATGTTGTTCCGACCGAAGTAAACTTACTTTCTGTTGTTGCTGGGTGAGGCCCGCCATGCATCATTGCATGCGTAACTTCAACGCCAGTGGGAACATTATTAATAATTATTCTGCCCGCTTTTAATTCGAGATAATTGATAAGTTCACTGTAATTCAACATATCATTTTCAGTCGCCCAAATTGTTATAGTTAATTGCCCTTTTAGCGATTTCGCGATCTGCATTAAATCATCTTTATTTTTTGCAACGATGTGTAAACTTGCTGGTCCAAAAACTTCTTCATGTAATTCTTTATTGTTCATAAAAACATCTGCAGAAGTTGCAAACATATACGGCTCAACCGCATTTGTTTTTTCAGATTTATTTCCTTTCGATATAATGTGAACATCATTTTGTTCAAGCAGTTTTTGAATGTTGCTTTGATAAGATGAAAAGATTGAATCCGTCAGCATTGCATCACCGGCATGTTCTTTTATACTACTTGCAAAAACATCTTGAAAGTTCTGCGTGTTACTATTTTCGTTTGCAATAATTACGGCAGGATTTGTACAAAACTGTCCTGTACTTAGCAGGTTTGAAGCGGCGAGTGCCTTTGCAATTTCAATACCTTTGTTCTGCATTATTTCCGGCAAAATAAAAACCGGGTTTGTGCTGCCCATTTCTGCATATACAGGAATTGGTTCGTCACGTTTTGCTGCAATATCGTAAATAGATTTTCCACCTTTGAATGAACCTGTAAATGCAACTGCTTTTATTAATGGATGCTGAACAAGATTTACCGCAGGTTCAATTGATGCGGCTTGTATCATTGAAAAAATACCGTCAGGCATATTTGTTTTTTGCACAGCATCAATAATGATTTGCGCAATCATTTCTGAAAGTATTGGATGCGCAGGATGCGCTTTACATACAACAGAACAACCTGCAGCAAAAGCAGCAATTGTATCGCCGCCGGCAGTTGAAAATGCAAAAGGAAAATTACTTGCGCCAAATACTGCAATTGGTCCAATTGCTTTTTGCATTTGCCGTATATCTGGTTTTGGTAAAGGTGTACGTTGCGGTTGTGCTGTATCAATAATTGCTTTTACCCAACTGCCTTCGTTTAATAAATCTGCAAATAATTTTATTTGATTAATGGTGCGGTTTATTTCTCCATTTAGTCTTGGTTCAGTAAGATGAGTTTCCTGCATGGCAATTTGAAGAAGTGAGTCTCTTTGTACTTCAATGCCTGTTGCAATTGACTGCAGAAAATTTGCTTTTATAGTGCCTGCAATATTTCTATACAATAAAAAAGCATCATACGCTTTTTGTACAGCTTCATCAATTTCGTTGTTTGTTGCTTCATAAAATATATGTGGACCAGATTGAAATGTAGTTGTTCCTTTTGCAGATCTTTTATTTCCAATAAATTGTTCACCGGTTATTATCATCAGGCAAATTATTTAACAAACCATAAAAGTAACTATAATGCAAAAAATAATTTGTTCGCAATTTCTGATAGTATTTTAGCGGTTGCAAAAATGCCGAGCAAAATTAATACAGTACAAGTGAGTGACACAACCGTGTTTAATAGCATTGGTGAAGCTGGCAACATAAAAATTCTTCTTTCAAAATAAAGCGTGATGAAATTATTATTGTTGATATTATTTTTTGTAAGCGCTTATAGTTTTGGTCAACAACCTTTGCGATTGGATAGTGCCATTAATATCGCTTTAAAAAACAGTTATGATATTGAAGTGGCGCGGAATAATGTGGAGATAAATTCTATAAATAATGATTACGGTGTTGCAGGTGGATTGCCCGTTGTGAATGGTTCTGTAGCTACGAATGAGCAGGTGACGAATGTAAATCAAAAACTAAATACAGGCACACATATTCAACGTAGAAATGCAACAGCAAATAGCGGAAGTGCAGGTTTGGCCGGCACAATGCTTTTGTATAATGGAATGCGTGTTGTAGCTACAAAAAAAAGATTGGATGAACTGGAAAAGCAAAACCAGGAATATCTTAATTCAACAATTGAAAATACGATTGCAACAGTGATGACGCAATATTATGATGTGGTGCGGCAACAAAGTTATATGCGCACTTTGGATACATCAATTGCTGTAGAAAGAAAGCAACTGAATATTGTACAAACACAGGTGAGTGTTGGCATTGCTAACAACGCAGATTTATTTCAAACACAACTTGATTTAAATTCATTGGTGCAACAAAAACAATCGCAGCAATTAATAATTGACCAGGCAAAAACTACATTGCTTACAACACTTACATTAAAACCTGACAGCGCTGTTTTTATTGAAGACACAATTGTTGTTGATTCAACTTTGATGTTGGAAAATGTGATGGATAATATTGGCCGCAGCCCTGATATAATTGCCGCGAATATGCAGGTAACGATTAATCAATTGCTTGAAAAAGAAACGGCAGCGCAACGTTATCCATCAGTGTATGCAAACGCTGGTTATAATTATAACCGTTCGCAAACTGCTGCAGGAAATGTTTTGCTGAATCAGAATTACGGGCCTTATATTGGATTGAGTTTAACGGTGCCGATTTATAACGGCGGCATTTATAAACGACAACAGCGTGTTGCAGAAATCAACACAACAAATGCTGAATTGCAGCAAAATATTTTAGTGCGCGATAATACTTCTACTGCTGTAAAAAATTATGAAGCTTACGAAAACTCATTGCAGCAATTACAAACGCAGCGTGAAAGTTATGATCTTGCAAAACGGTTGCTTGATTTGGTGTTGCTGAAATTTCAATTGCGCGTTGCTACAATTGTTGATGTAAAAAATGCAGAGCAGAGTTTTGAAAATGCCGGCTATCTATTGGTGAATTTAAGTTATACAGCAAAAGCTGCTGAAATTGAAATGAAGCGATTGACGAACCAGTTGAGTTTTTAATATTCTTTCTTATTCCATACAACATTTCTGTCTTTTAAATAATTCATTACAAAATCAAAAGCTGTTTTGTGTTTGCCAACAAGTTCAGGAGGAAAAACACCTTTTTCACTGAATATATTTTTTGCAATAAGATTTGCTGATGCTGTACATGTATAACCCGTTGTGCGGCTCATTGATGAAGTTTTTGTAGATGTATCATAACGATCAAGCAAATTATATTCAACAGTTTTTTGTGCAGATTTTAAGATCACTTTCATCACCGTTAATTCTTCTTCATCATCGTTCAATTTCCATTCATTAAACAAAATTTTTGAAGTGAATTGCAACGGCGAAATTTTATTTCCATCAACACTTATTTTTTCTTCATTAAAAAAGCCGCTTTCTTTTAAAGCAATAATTAAATCAATATGTCCCGGGTAACGTAATGTTTTTTCTTTCTGATTTTTTATATGCGGCATTGTAAATAACAATGAACGCAAACCATCGGTATTAAAAGTTTCTAATGTTCCAAGTTCATCAAATTGCATCCAGTCTCTTTCTGTTAATGCAGGTTTAATTACGATGTTACCATTCTCCATCAATCTTGCAGGCCGCGTATATTCTTCAATCACATCAACAGGAGAAAATGGCGCTTTATATTCAAAAGGTTTCTTGCGGATTTTCGGTAAGCCGCCAACATATATCTCGAAAGAATCGATTTTCATTTCTTCATTATATCTCCCGATAATATAGTTGCTCATGCCTGGTGCAACACCACAATCTGTAATCACTGTTACATTTTTTTCTTTTGCAAGCGAATCAAGTTCTAAAGCATTTTCAGGAAAGAAAGAAATATCAGCTACATTTTTTCCACTTTCAATTACTGCTTTCAATGTATCAAAACCCATAAAGCCAGGAACGGCTGTTACAACTAAATCAAATGGTAATAATAAATTTTTATATGATGAATAATCTTTTAAATCAGCTTTAATAATCTTAATATTTTCATTTTGTTTTTGTAGTGATTGAAGATTATTTTCATTAACATCAATAGAAGTAACTGAATGTTCTTTTGAAAGATCAAGCGCCATAACTCTGCCAACCATTCCTGCACCTAAAACAGCAATATTCATTTTAGAAAATTTTTGCAAAGATGTGGAAAGCAAACTACCAGCGATAAATTTTTATGTACAGAATTTACAACTGAATTTTGAATGATGGATTGGCAAACAATATGGCAGCAATTTATTGATGGCATGAAAGAAACAACATGGCTTGAATATGTTGCTGTATTTAGCGGAATTGCATTTGTTTGGTATTCGCGCCTCGAGAATATTTTGGTGTATCCTGTTGGTTTGGCCAATGCAATTATTTATACATGGATCAGCATTAAAGGAAATTTATTTGGCGAAGCCAGTGTGAATTTTTATTATACAGTTATAAGTATTTATGGTTGGATTTTATGGGCAAAAAAAGATGTGCAGCAACATCATGTTATAAACATTGAATTTTCCAACGCAAAGCAATGGATGCAACAACTATTATTCTTCGCATTTTTTTACGTAGCACTTTTTTTTATTCTCACGTATTTAAAAAAATCATTTCCAACAGCTATTCCATGGGCTGATGCGTTTGCCAGTGCAACCGCATATACAGGTATGTGGCTGATGGCAAAGAAAAAAGTAGAAAGCTGGTATTGGTGGATCGCTACCAACATTGCATCTATTCCATTGTACTTTGTAAAGCATTATGTATTTACAAGTGTGTATTACCTCATCTTATTAATAATGGCTTTTTTTGGTTTAGTTGAGTGGATGAAGAGAGCGAGAAACGCGAAGAATGAATTGTCAACCGTGAATGAGACAACGCAAATATTATGATTAAGAAGATCGTTGCCATAGGTCCGGAAAGCACAGGTAAAAGCACGTTGTGTGAACAGCTTGCAAAACATTTCAATACAATGTGGTGCCCGGAATATGCAAGAGAATATTTAAATCAAAATGGTGTAAAATATGGTTATGATGATTTGATGAAAATTGCACAAGGCCAATTGGTAATGGAAGATTATTGCGGGGAAGCGCTAAATGCTGAAAGCT
>JBDUBY010000163.1:0-2343 GCA_040003735.1 Parafilimonas sp. | reverse complement strand
GTAAGTAACCAACAAACTGGAAACTTTGCCCGTTCATTCCACTTGCCATTAATGCCAGAATAATAGAATTTGGCCCAACCAAAGGAATAACTTTTGCATCCATTTGCTGTGCAATATTTATTAAGATTTGGCCAGGATCTGCAATGCCCGGACAACCTGCTTCACTCATTATTCCTACTGTTTTTTGTTGTATTAGATCTTTTTTAAAATTATTTAATACTTCATTTTCTGCTTTATGAATTGTATGCCATTCATACGCATCAATATTAATTTCTTTAAAGATCTTTTTTAAAAACCTTCTTGATGTGCGTTCATTCTCAGCATAAAAAACAGTGCATTTTTTTACAGCATCAATTATATAAGATGGAATACAATTAAGTGCCATTTCATCATCGTACAACGTAATTGGAATGAGGTAAATAGTTGCTTGCATATTATTCTGCTTTTACTGGAATTAATTCTTTCACTTCATGCAAGCTTAAAGTGGCTGCAACAACTGAGTAAGCCGGTGCAAGTATCCATCCAAAAAAAGGTATAACCTGGATCAGGTAAAACATTATTCCGTTGCCAACTGCAAGCCCTTTATGATTGCCAATAAAATAAATACTTTCGGAAGCAGTAAATTTTTTGCGTTCAAAACTATAATCAAGCATTGAAAAACCATAGTAATAACATTCAACCAGCAATGCCAGTAACGGTGTTAACCAACCGGCGATTGGTATAAGTGATAATAGCAAAATTGATATCATATAAACAGATTGCCATAAACAATTGCGTAAGGCAATTTTTATTCCTCTTACAATGTCTTTTATATATTGTTTTGAATTGAATTCAAATTCTTTTCCTTCTATAATTGATGCCGTTTTTTCGCTGAGATATGCAAACACCGGCGAGCCCAAAACAAGCCATATATATTTAAAAAGTGAAAAATAAAACAGCATTTGCGCTATCCATAACATTACACCAGAGAGTGCAAACAACAAGCCTGTTATTCCCGTTCCATTTTTAGCAAGCCATATTTTTAAGCCGGTTTTCAGGCTGATCCATTCAATTAAACTATTTGCTGTAATACCAAAAAAATACATCGATATAGCAAAAAGAATCGTGTAAATAATGCCGGGAATAATTATCCATTTCCATAACTTATTTTCACGGATGAAATAATGCGCTTTGTAATAACTCTGTACGGCAATAATAATTTCTTTAAGCAACAGGCACTAATTTTAAAAGTTTAAATGTAATTCAATTGAAGTTTTCATCGCATCTAAAAAAGCAGGAACAACAATTTTTAACTTCATTAAAAACGTTGGAAGAAAGTTTTTATGCAAGAAAAAATGTTGTACAAATTGCAAAAGAATTATTAGGAAAAATTATTGTTACTTATTTTGATGAACAATTGACTGCTGCACGCATTACTGAAACAGAAGCTTATAATGGCGCAGTTGATAAAGCATCACATGCATATAACAACAGGCGTACGAAGCGCACAGAAAGTATGTATGCCAACGGTGGTGCCGCTTATGTGTATTTGTGTTACGGAATTCATCATCTTTTTAATGTGGTAACTAATGTAAAAGATGTTCCGCATGCTGTTTTAATTCGTGCTGCAGAACCAATAATTGGTATTGATATTATGCTGCAGCGCACAGGCAAAAAAAAGCTTGATCATACATTAACAAGTGGTCCCGGAAATGTTTCAAAAGCATTGGGCATTTACACGCATCATACAGGTATTGATTTGAAAAGCGAAACGTTTTTTATTGCTGCTGATAAATCACGCATCTTTAAAAACAAAATTATTGCAACGCCACGCATAGGTGTTGATTATGCAGCAGAAGATGCTTTATTGCCGTACAGATTTTTTATAAAAGATAATGCTTATGTCAGTGGGAAAAACAAGTTCATAGCTACGAAATGATCGTTCATATAACTATCTTTTACAATGATCTATCTGCTATGAACCATGAACCAATATTATCTTCGCAACATGTTCTACACAGCGCTTCGTGAACTGCTTTTTCTTTTTCCGCCTGAAGATGTACATTATTTTGCTATGAACAGTTTGAAGGCGGCAAGCAAACTTTCTTTTACAAAAAAAATAGTTGAACGGAGCTTTCAATACAATCATCCTTCGTTACAAAGAAATGTTTTCGGTTTGCAGTTTAAAAACCCTGTTGGCTTAGGCGCAGGCTTTGATAAGAATGCTTTGTATTTAAAAGAACTTGAAACAATTGGTTTTGGTTTTGTTGAAATTGGAACAGTAACGCCAAAAGCGCAAACAGGAAATGATAAGCCACGTTTGTTTCGTTTGTCAAAAGATAAAGCACTTATCAATCGCATGGG
>JBDUBY010000060.1:0-7815 GCA_040003735.1 Parafilimonas sp. | reverse complement strand
TCCTTTCGGATGTCTCCAGCTGGCACCTTCTTCATACGTCCACCATTGAGTTGGGTTATCTAAATTAACTGCATGATTGGGCGGCGTGAACACACCTGAACCCGGCACTAATTTATCTGCCGGAACACCGGGATAATCTGCAGGGTTTAATTTTTGTTCTGCTACCGTAATATAACCTGTTGCTTTTACAAAAGCAGCGAATTGTGCATTAGTTACTTCATGCACATCCATATAAAAACTATTTACTGTAACTGTATGCAAAGGTTTCGCATCAGCAAAATCGTTTGAGCCCATTTCAAAGCTTCCTCCTTTTATAAAAACCATTTCATCTTTTGAAGGATTGCTTCCTTCTGCAACATTCCCCGATGCTGCTTTAAGCATTGCTGCTCTTGACATGGTTTTGCATGATGCACAAGTTTCTTTTTTTATGGAAGCAATTGAATCATGCTGCCCGACTTTTTCATTTGCATTTTGACAACTGCTGAAAATGAATAGAAGGAAAAAGATGATTGTATAATTATAAATGTTCCTGGAAATATGCATTTTTATTTTTCTGGATTTGTGCAAAGTTAAATAATTACGAAGCAGCATTTTTTAAGGTAATGAAAATACAATTGCGGTTGTATTCCTTTTAAGAAATTATTACTTTTTTGCTACTGGTTTTATTTCATAAATCGGGCTGAATAAATATACGAGCCCAGTGTTTTTTTCTGTGCAACGAAAACGTTTTCGCAACTGTTCTCCTTTTTGAAAAATACGATCATCTTTTGTTTTAAAAAAAGCACCGCGGGGAATTTCTTCCAACAGCACAGTATCCTTTTTATTGATATCATATTTGCGTAAAACACGCATCAAACCTTCTTCTGCACAACTACTTGCGGCAGGATCTTTTACTGAATCATGCAAGGCCTTTTCAATATCAGAAGGAAATACTTTTTTGTTAATGAAGTCTTTCAAAAGATTACTGTAAATGAATTTCCATTCTTTGCCATGCGCCATTATTTTATTGCTATACGTTTCAAAAGCAAGTAAGTGAGCAAGCTCATGCAACAATGTAATTAAAAATGAGAATTTATTAAGATTACCATTAACGCTGATACGATGGTTTTTTCCATGTATGGCATTACGATAATCGCCCAGCACAGATTCGCGCTGAGCAGTAATAGTTAAATGCACTTTATAATGTTGAAGAAAAAAAGCAACCTGTTCAAAACTATTTTCAGGCAAATAAGATTCAAGTTGCTGTAAAGGATGTTCAGTTTTTGGCATTTTTATCCCGGTTAAGTCTCATAGCACCTTTCACTTCAAATATTGTATAAGCAATATACAATACCATGCATAATGCAATTGCATAAATACTTTTTGTTTCGGTAACAACAAAGTAAACAGCTACGCTTGCCGCAATTACTATCAGCTTTAAAAAAGAAGCCATTGTTACTCCTCTTACAAATGCATAAGCGTTATTATTTTTAAGTGCCTTTATGTGGATGAAGCAGGCAATAAGTGTTAGAAAAAATAAAATGAGATTGCCCATCATTAATACGTTATGATCAACTCCTTTTGCATCAAGCCATTTTGCACAGCCAAAACAAAAGGCGTTTATCAAAATAAAAAAAATAATGATTGGCCTAAAAAAATCGCGAAAAGCAGTTTTATCCATTTTTCTTTTTTGATGTGTCTTTTATAACTTTTAATATCATGCCTACAATAAAAATAAGTGGTAATAACCAAATGAAGATTGGGAATGAAAAATGCAGTTTTCCATCAATCCATTTGCCTGCAAAAACAGCAATAATTAAACCCGCCAACATTTGGCTGCCGATTGACGCATATTGTATCAGCAAAGTTTTGTTTGATACTTTGTTTTTGCCAGGTTCTTCAATCATTTGAAATATCTGTCTTTGGAACTTTTAAGGTTGTAGTATCGTTTATTTTAGCATCCGCACCAAGCGTTTTTTTTAAGCTGTTAAGATAATTGTCTTTATATTTTAATGCCTGCTCAATTGAGTCTGTGCGAATCTTTAATGTTTGCAGTTCCCTGCGCGAATCGCCATTGGAAGAAGTGCCCGGAATATAATATTTCAACGGCGTTAAAACCAGCAATGCCACCGTTAAGCCAATCATTAAAACAAAGATTGTACTTAGCGCCATATAAACACTTAAGCGCGATAAACGGAATTTTATCACTTCTTCAAAAGTATTGTCGTTTATTATTACCAGCCGGTAGCGGCTGCGCAGCCGCTTTAATGTATTTGTGTTTGATTCCGCCATATAATTTTAAAAAAACATTTCGGCAAAGGTTATTTATCTGATGGAAATACGCTATAAATTTTTCAGGCCATTATGCCAGTTGGCGAAGAAAATTTTATAGGAAATTCTATACAGCAACCAAAAACATAAAGAATATTACACTTGAAAAATAACTGTATTTTTAAAATAAATCAGCCTTAATTCAGTTAATAATTAGAATATTTGCTGCATGAGGATTGCCGGTTATCTTTTATTATTTTTTATTGGCCTTCATTTGTGTTTTATTTCAGATGCTCAACCTGGCACAACTATCGATCTGAAAAAACCAGAAAAATATGAGAACCGTACTTTAGGTTCTGAAAAAACAACTGAATCAAAAATAAAACCTGTAAAAAAGTTTTTTCAGAATACCATCACACATTATAATTATTTTTTTAATGCTGATTTAAGGCTTGAACAAATAATCGACAGGGCAAAGCAAGGTTTTAAAGATGATTATACGCAATTGCTTCCTTACTATAATTATCCGCTTGATATTACCTCAACCGATCCTGATATAGACAGTGTTATTTATAAATGCAACGCCGGAATTTTATTACATGATCTTAGAAATGATTGGGTAGATGATCTTTATTTTTTAATGGGCAAAGCATATTACCTGCGCAAAAATTTTGATTCAGCCGAGCATGTTTTTTTATATGTGAACTATGCTTTTGCACCAAAAGATGATGGATATGATTTGCCGATTGGAAGCAATGCAAACAGCACCGAATTTTCTATTGCAACAAAGGAGAAGAAAAAGATTCTATCAAACCCGCCGCGCAGAAATGAAGATATTATCTGGGTGGCGAAAAATTATATTGATGCGGGCAAGCCTTACGAAGCTTCAGCCATTTTAGAAATGCTCAGGTATGATCCGAATTTTCCGCAACGCCTTCAACCAGAATTGCATGAAACCATCGGCTACTTATTTTATAAATCGAAATTTTATGACAGCGCTGCTTTTCATTTAAGCAAAGCAACTGATATGGATGATAACAAGCAGGATAAAGCAAGGCGCGAATATTTGATTGGTCAATTGTACATGCTTTCCGGAAATAATGAAGATGCGGAAAAATATTTTGCAAGAAGTGCTGAACATACTGTTGATCCTTTTATGGCAGTATATGCCAGCTTGAATGCAATCAATGCATCGCCTGATTCTTCCGATATCGTTGCAAAAAAAATTGCGAGTCTTACAAAACTTGCAAAAAAAGACAGGTATGTTGCCTACCGCGATTTAATTTATTACACAGCAGCACAGGTTGAAGTGCAGGATGAGAATTATCCGCAGGCATACTTATATGCAAAAAAAAGTATCAGGTATAATATTAATAACCCTGCGCAGAGAAGCAGGAGTTTTATGATATTGGGTGATCTTGATTATCTGCGGCCCGATTATGAAGCAGCCAAGCATGAATATGACAGCGTTGATGCAAGCACGCTTGTTGCTGAAGTTGATCAGCAACGTTTATCCCAAAGATTAGCTGCATTGCAGGTTATATCAGATAATATTCATATCATTAAAGTTGAAGATAGTTTGCAAACTGTTGCGCGTATGCCCGAAGCGCAACGTGTAGCGCTGATAAAGAAAACAGTAAGGCAATTAAGAAAAGCGCAGGGTTTGAAAGAAGACGACAGTTCAATATTTATCAACCCTGCCGTGCAATTAAGCGGAGGCAGTAACAATAGTTCAGCCAGCGATTTGTTTGTTGGCCAGGCTGCTTCAAAGGGAGATTGGTATTTCAATAATAACACATTAAAAAGTTCAGGTTACAGTACTTTTCGATCATCATGGGGAAACAGGCCTGATGTTGATAATTGGCAAAGAATGGATGCCGTTAGTAAGCAAATTGCAGCAGCAGCCCAGGGCAATCCTGATGCAGCGGATTCAGATGCAAGTAATCAACCAATGTCAACTTCTCCAATTATCGAGGAAAGTTTAAACAACTTAACGAGTGGTGAAATTACCTACGATGCATTGCTCGCTTTTCTTCCGCTTACCGCTGAAAAGCTCAAAGAATCAAACGATAAAATTCTTGAAGCATTATTTAATAATGGCCAGCAATTTCAAAATGATCTTGAAGATTATAACGCTGCTATTGAATCGTACGATACTTTAAGCAAACGTTTTCCTGACAATAATCACCAGGAAGAAGTTTTATTTGATCTATATTATTGCTACAACAAATTAGGAAAGAAATTTTCTGCTGATTCTGCGCTTGCTATTTTAAATGTAAAATTTAAGGATGGTAAATATGCAAAACTGTTAGCAAATTCACCTTCAAATAATACTACGAAAGAAGATGCTGCGACAAAAGAATATGAGAAGATTTATGACTTGTTTATTGAAGGAAAATTTGAGGAAGCCAAAGCTGCTAAAACTGTTGCTGATAGCTTATATGGAAATTCCTACTGGACGCCGCAACTGCTGTACATAGAATCAATCTTTTTTGTATCGAAGCGTGAAGACAGTAGTGCAATTCAAACCTTAACTCAATTAACCACACAATTTGCAAGTTCTCCTTTATCGCAAAAAGCGCAAACGATGATTGATGTGTTGCATCGCCGTTCTGAGATCGAAGCCTATCTTACTAATTTAAAAATTACACGTTTGTCTGAAGATGAACCTTCGCCGATTGTAAATTTAAATCCAATAGAAAATATTATTGAGAAGAAAGAAATTAAAAGAGATTCTGCTGCAAATAGATCTGCAGATAAAGTAGTGAAAGCAAATGTAGATACGATTAAGGCAATTAGTGGAAGTTTAAAAACGTATGTTTTTAATGCATCAGATCCGCAGTTTGTTGCAATTGTTTTAAACAAAGTTGATCCTGTGTATGCGACCGAAACTAAGAATGCATTTAACAAGTACAATCAAATTAATTTCTATAATCAGAAAATAAACATCGTTAATTCAAAAGTTAATGATTCTTTGAATATTGTTTTGTTAGGGCCGTTTACTGATGCTGCTTCTGCTTTAATTTATGTTGATAAAGTAAAGCCAAACGCAGCGGGTGTAATTATTCCATGGCTTAAGCCTGAGAAATATAATTTCACCATCATCAGCCAGCCAAATCTTGACATTTTGAATGATACAAAAGATGTGAGTGGTTATAAATCTTTAATTGATAAAGTTCTTCCAGGAAAATTTTAATTGCGAAAGATGAGCAAAGGCAGCGCTAAAAAGAAAACAAACAAATCAGGAGTAAAGAGGTCTGTAAAAATTTTATGGAGTGTTTTTTTTATTGGTCTTGGATTAGCCGTATCGATAATTGTGGCTGCTGATCTTGGTTGGTTGGGAAAGATGCCATCAATTGAAGAATTGCAAAACCCATCGGCATCTTTAGCAAGCCAGGTATATGCCGATGATGGCACATTGATGGGAAAATATTATTTGCAGGATCGGGTAAACGTAAAGTATGCTGACATTAGTAAATATGCCGTACAGGCATTGGTTTCAACCGAAGATGAACGCTTCTATGATCACAGCGGCATCGATCCGAAGTCTGTTGCACGAGCCATCTTTTTATTAGGCAGCCAGGGTGGTGGAAGTACTATTACTATGCAAACAGCAAAAAATCTTTTTACAGATTACAGCACTAATATCCTTGTTCGCATTCCTCAAAAAATAAAAGAAGGCATTATTGCAATTAAGCTTGAACGCAATTTCACCAAAGCAGAAATTCTTACGTTGTATTTAAACACCGTTCCTTTCAGCGATAACGTGTACGGCATTCGCAATGCAGCAAAAACTTTCTTTCAAAAAGAACCTGATAGGTTAACGGTTGAAGAAGCGGCTACTTTAATCGGCATGGTAAACGCACCAACCGCTTATAATCCGAGGTTGTACCCTTCAAGAGCAAAAGATAGAAGGGATTATATCCTAAGCAAGATGGCCGATAACAAATACATTTCACAGGCTGAGGCCACTTCACTAATTGCGAAGCCGATCGTGCTTAATTATTCCAAGCTAAACGAAAATGCAGGGCTTGCTCCATATTTTAGAATGATTTTGGGTGAAGAAATGAAGAAGTGGTGCAAAACCCATACAAAGCCAAACGGAGATCATTACAACTTATACATGGATGGCCTGAAAATTTATACCACCGTTAATCCAAAAATGCAATTGTATGCTGAAGAAGCTGTGGCAAAACATATGGCGTACATGCAAAAGATCTTAAACTCACAGCATGATATAAAATCGGGGTCTGTTTGGAAGAATCATGAAAATGTTTTAGATGCTGCGATGCATGTTAGCGACCGCTGGAAGAATTTGAAACAGCAAGGTTTATCTGATGATGATATAAAGAAAACATTTTACGTTAAAACAAACATGAAAGTTTTCGCCTGGAATAACAATCGCCAGAAAGATACAATAATGACGCCCTACGATTCCATAAAATACAGCAGGCAAATGCTTGAATGTGGTTTTATGGCGATGGATCCGTTGAGTGGTTATGTAAAAGCGTGGGTGGGTGGTATCGATTTTAAGAATTTTAAATACGATCATGTAAACATAAATACACGCAGGCAGGTTGGTTCAACCATAAAGCCTTTGTTGTATAGTTTAGCCATTGAAGATGCAGGCTTCACGCCTAATACAATGGTGGTTGATCAGCAGCAGCAATTTGGCCAGTACGGTTTTGTGCCTGCAACAACCACATCATGCACCGGCAATACCATTCCCATGAGTGCGGCGCTTGCTTTTTCCCGCAACTGCGCCACGGCATACATCATGAAACAATTAGGCGGAGATAAAGACAACGAAGGCGCATTGCGCTTTGTAGATTTTTTAAAAACCTGCAATGTGCAAACGGCCAATATTCAACCATATCCATCTATTGCATTGGGTGCCTGCGAAATTTCTTTATACGAAATGCTGCAGGCGTACAGTATGTTTCCCGGCAGAGGCTTTAATGTAAAGCCAATGTATATAACCCGTATTGAAGATAAGAATGGCAATGTGCTGGAGACGCATACATCGCAACGCAAAGAAGTAATCAGCGATGTTACCGCCTATTTTTTAATTAATATGATGCAGGGCGTGGTGCAATTTGGTACCGGCCGAAGAATGAGCAGCTACGGCGTTAAAGGCTCTATCGCAGGCAAAACAGGTACCACCAACGATAACAGCGATGCCTGGTTTATTGGTTACACGCCGCAGTTGTTATGCGGTGTTTGGAGCGGTTGCGATGACAGGTTCATTCGATTTAGCGCCACTACCAATGGGCAGGGCGCTTCTGCGGCTTTGCCGGTGTGGGGTTATTTTTATAATAAGGTTGAAAAAGATAAAACGCTCCCTTATTCCGACACTGCTGGTTTTGCAAAGCCCGATGTTGGGGTAAATGAACCCAATTATGATTATATGAACCATACACAAATGGATCTTGGTGCGCAGGGCGATGATGTTGGCAATGGCCAGTCATCAGATTATGAGCAAGGATATGATAACAGGAATCCGGAGAATATTGCTCCAGAAAGTGACACGCAAAGTTTAAATAAAGACAGCCATTCTGCAACCGG
>JBDUBY010000313.1:0-2354 GCA_040003735.1 Parafilimonas sp. | reverse complement strand
GTTGGTTCATTACAATATATTTTAGAAAAAGGACAGGAAGATGATTGGTTCAACAGTAAACTAATCATTGCATTAACTGTGTCTGCATTTTTGGGAACTTATTGTTTTATATGGCGGCAGATGGTATACAAATACCCGATAGTAGAATTAAGGGTTTTAAAAAATCCTAACCTGCGAATGGGTGTAATATTATCTTTTGTACAAGGCTTTGGCTTGTTTGGTTCTACGTTTATTATTCCGTTATATACACAAAGTATTCTAGGATGGGATGCAACACAATCAGGTCTTTTAATGATACCAAGTACGCTGATGGTAGCTTTTATGATGCCTATTGTTGGACAGCTTTTGCAGCGCGGCGTATCTCAAAAATACCTTATCGCAATTGGGATGATCGTGTTTTTTTTATACAGTTTGTTCACCTATAAAATAATAACACCGCAAACAAGTGGCGATGATTTTTTCTGGGCATTAATGATACGCGGTGTTGGCCTTGGGCTTTTATCTGTGCCTATTTCAACGATGGCGCTTTCAACTTTGAAAGGCATTGAAATAGGGCAGGGGGCTGCATTCTCAGGTATGATGCGGCAATTAGGCGGATCGTTTGGTGTGGCGCTTATCTCAACTTATTTATCAAGAGATATTATTTTTCACAGAAGTAATTTGGTAACGCATCTTGATATTTATGATCCTGCTGTGCAATCAAGAGTGAATGGAATGGCTGCAGGCATGCAGGCAAAAGGTATGGCACCAAATACAGCGTTACAAACTGCACATCAAATGCTTGATGGTTCGGTAACATTGCAGGCAACTATCTTATCTTACATGGACATTTTTTTGTACGTAGGCCTTATGTTTCTTGTGTTCGTTCCTATTGTAATAATATTTATAAAAAGATCAAAAGCCAAAGTAAGTATGGCAAGCGCGGCTCATTAATCAATAAAAAAATAAGCAGTAATTATTTAAAGCAGCTTAGAAAATATATTATGTTGAAAGTAACAGTTCGTATAACCTGTCAGGTTTAATTTGAGTAGATTGAAGCATTGAATAAATGAAAAAATATTATGGCGAAAGTAATTGTAGTTACTAATTTTTCTTATTCGTCGCGCAACGCGCTGGACTATGCCTGCAGGTTTTTGCACAATCCCGAAACAACTGTTTTATTGCTGAATATTTTTAGCTTCCCCGGTTCGATAACTTATAACCCAATTGCCATTGCAGCCATGGGCGAAACCATTGCAGACGATGAACGAAAACTGCAGGAAGAATATGAATGGGTAAGATCAAATTATCCTGAAATAAACATACACTTTGAAATGGTTACCGGCGTTTTCCTGGAAGAATTATATACAAAGGCAACCGAAGAAGAAGCTGTGTTAATTGTAATGGGCGCCGATGGAAATTATACTGAATTGCTTTCGTGGAATACGAATATTATTGATGCTTTTGTTGATTTGAATATTCCGGTGCTCGTAATACCCGCGCAGGTTCAATACCAGCCTGTTGAAAAAATTGCTTTCGCTGTAAATTATTACAGAAAAAATTTGCACGCACCTGTTGCCATGGTTAAGCGGCTCGTTCAATTTACACAAGCAAAATTGTATGTTATAAATGTTATATCGCCTGCTGAAATAATTGATGAAGAAGCAAAAGAAAGTAAGCGCATTTTAAAAGAAAACCTGAAAGAAGTTTCGCCCGTTTATTATGAACCTGAATTTAAAAATATCTTTTCTGCCATTGATAATTTTTCTGCTGCTGAGAATATTAATATGATGCTTGTAATTCCTTCCCGCCATGGATTGTGGTATAATATTTTTAATCAAAATTATACAAAGGGTTTGGTTAACTTAAACCACATACCAGTATTATCATTACGGCAGCAAAAAGATTTTATATAGATATTAAAAGAAGAAAGCGAGAAAAAAAGATGCTGCAAAAATATCGAAGATCATAAAATACTACCAAGGCTGCTTCAGAAAAGTCTTAAACTATTTTAAAAATGAAAGCAGTGTGAAATATAATCTGTAATGCATATTTTTTCCGGAATGAAAAACAAACTATTAAATTTGTTTCTTAATATTTTTTCAACATATTTTCAGACAGTTGCCATTTTCACCTTTCCTTACATAATTAATTTTATTCTAAATTTTAAAAGATGAAAGAGTATATAATTATCGCTTTATGTATTGTAATACTTTTTTTATTACAATTGGTGATGGAAGATCGGATGAAAAAATTCGATAAAAACAAAATCGTTTTTTGGAAATCAATTTTTGGTATCATCTTCTTCACCATGATAACCATCAATTCAAATATTTTCAGTTCTTCCGGTGATTTCCGGCTTGTATTTATCGCGT
>JBDUBY010000412.1:0-2355 GCA_040003735.1 Parafilimonas sp. | reverse complement strand
ATAAAACAGTGCGGCGATATTGAAAGATTGGTAAGCAAGATTCCATCGAAAAAAATTAACCCAAGAGATGTAATGCATCTTGCAAAAGGGTTACAATTTACCGAGCAAATAAAAAATTTATGCGCTGCATCAACCAATGAATATTTAAGAAGATTAAGCGCTGCATTAAATCCATGTAATTATATTTCTGAAAAAATCTTTAATGAAATAACGGATGCGCCACCGGTTGCAGTTGTAAAAGGTGGCGTTATAAAAAAAGATGTAAATAAAGATTTGGATGAGCTGAGAGATATCGCCAGCGGCGGCAAACAATATCTCATCAACATACAACAAAGAGAAGCCGAACAAACAGGGATTACTACTTTAAAGATTGGTTTTAATAATGTGTTTGGTTATTTTTTAGAAGTCACGAATTCGCATAAATCGAAAGTACCAAATGCATGGATGCGCAAGCAAACATTGGCAAATGCAGAACGATATAGTACGCCTGAGTTAAAAGAATACGAAGAAAAAATCACCGGCGCAGAAGATAAAATTCTACGACTTGAATCTGAATTGTATGATAAACTTTTAATTGAGTTGCAGGATTTTATTGCACCGGTTCAACACAATGGAAGTGTACTGGCAATGCTTGATTGTATTTGTTGTTTTGCGCAAAATGCAATTCAATACAATTATAAAAAACCACAATTACATGAAGGCTTTGAACTGGAATTAAAAGCGAGCCGTCATCCTGTTATTGAAAGAAATTTAGCAGCCGGAGAACAATATGTTTCGAATGATATTTTGCTTGATCCATCATCACAACAAATCATCATTCTTACTGGTCCGAATATGAGCGGCAAAAGTGCGCTGCTACGTCAAACAGCATTAATCACTTTACTTGCACACATGGGCAGTTTTGTTCCTGCAGATGAAGCAAAAATTCCATTAACTGATAAAATTTTTACGCGTGTTGGTGCGAGTGATAATTTAAGTGGTGGTGAAAGTACATTCATGGTGGAGATGAATGAAACCGCCAGCATTATAAATAATATTTCTCTACGCAGTTTAATTTTGTTAGATGAAATTGGAAGAGGAACTTCAACTTATGATGGCATTTCAATTGCATGGAGCATTGCCGAGTTTTTGCATAATTCGTCTTGCGTTCCGAAAACTTTATTTGCGACTCATTATCATGAGTTGAATGAACTGGAGAATAAATTTCCAAGAATAAAAAACTTCCATGTAACTAATAAAGAAGTTAGCAATAAAATAATTTTTTTAAGAAAACTAGCGCCTGGCGGAAGTACGCATAGCTTCGGTATTCATGTTGCGAAAATGGCCGGCATGCCACCGCAATTAATTGATCGGGCTAATGAGATATTAAAAATTTTAGAACAAACAAAGGAGACAGGAGACAGTAGGCAGGAGATAGAAAAGAATCATCTATCAACTTCAATAAAAAAAATTGCTGCACCGCAATTGCAACTTTCTATTTTTGATGAGCACTCTGAAACATTTAGTTCGATAAGAAAACTACTTGAAGATTTTGATATAAATCGTTTAACGCCTGTTGAAGCATTGATGAAACTGAACGAAATAAAAAATTTATTGAAGTAAAAGAATATTGCAGTTGTAAATAAAGTATTGTTATAAAATCAATATGCAAAATTCGCCGCAGGCCATGCAATTATTTTTGTTTCAACTTCACTAGTTCTAAGTTTATGAAAAAAGTACTGCCTGTTTTAATCATTATTATTATTGCTGCGATTGCTTTGGTTTATGCTTTAATTCCTTCAACCATAATCGTAAACAAAATTGCATATACAAATTCAAAATCGGCAAGCGTTTTAAGATGTTTGCACGATCATGCAAAATGGGATCAATGGTTTCCAAAAAATATAAACACCGAAAATGAATTACTTTATAATAACCGGCAATATAAGATGGGTAAAAACAATTATTCTTCAGTTGGAGTTGCAATACAAAACAGTAAAACTACTTACACATCTATAATCAATGTGATTCCATTTAATGTTGATTCTTCGGCTATACAATGGGAGTTACAACTGGAAGCAGGTAATAATCCGTTTAAAAGATTTGAACAATACCAAACAGCTAAAAGCATTAAAAACGATATGACTGTTTTGCTTGATAGTTTTAAAATCTTTATCAGCAATACAAAAAATGTTTATGACTTTTCTATAAAATGTTCCACACTTACTGACACAACATTAGTATCAACAAAAACAAATACTAAACAATATCCATCAACGCAATTAATTTATTCAATGGTTGATAAACTAAAAGAATATATAGCACAACAACATGCGACTCAACATAATTATCCAATGCTTAATATAACAAAACAAC
>JBDUBY010000453.1:0-2360 GCA_040003735.1 Parafilimonas sp. | reverse complement strand
AAATCTGCATCGCCGTGATTATAAGTAACATCCTTATTTTCTGAAAGAGTGCTGGCACAAAATATATAACCACCGGAACTTGTTTGTTTAATTGAAGACGCAAAATCCTGTGAGCTGCCGCCATAACATTTTTGCCATTCAAAAACTCCTTTCTTATTCAACTTAACTACCCAGCAATCATAGTTTCCATGATTGCCACTTACATCTCCATTTTTAGAAAGGGTAGAAGCAAGAAAAATAAATCCTGAATCTTTTGTTTGAAGAATTGAGTAACCATAATCTTCATCACTTCCTCCAAAACATTTAGTCCATAAAATATTTCCCTTGTTTGAAAACTTTGTAACCCAGCAATCGCTGCCGCCATGATTGTTTTTAATATCATCGTCTTTCGAACTTGAGTAACCAATTGTTACAAAACAGCTATCAAACGTTTCAACTACATCGGTTAAATAATCATAGTCACTTCCACCACAGTCTTTTTGCCATTGAATATTAAATGAAGAATCAAGCTTTACAAGCCATCCATCATCTTTACCATAATTATTTCCTACATCACCATTAGAAGAGCATGATGATCCGCAAACAATATATCCGCCATCTTTGGTTTGTTTTATTTTATTGCCGTAATCTGAACATGAGCCTCCAAAATTTTTTTCCTTTTCAACTTGTCCTTTATTATTTAGTATAACTACCCACATATCATAACCACCATGATTATTACTTTGCACATCACCATCTTTTGAATCAGAATAACCTGCAACAACTGAGCGGCCATTTTTTATACTAATAATACTTAATCCGGCATCTTCTTTTGTTCCACCTAAACTGTTTTGCCATTTAATTAGCGGCGCTTTTTGTGCCTGGGATAAAGAGGTAATTAACATCAAACAAAAAAATATTACGAACCTGTTAAGTAAAATTTGTTTCATAGTTGCCGGTTAATAAATAAAGTTAAGTTTTATGCAACTATATTTTGTATGAATACAATTCAATCAAATTCTCAATGTTCAAATGTTGTACTTTTATTTTTCAACGATTGACACATAAAAATGGAAATAAAACGTCTTTTTGATTGCATAGAACAACAGCTGCAGCATTTTCCAAAACCTGATATGTTGAATGCAAAAGTGGATGGGAAATGGAAAAGTTATAGCACATCTGAAGTAAAGAAAATTGTTGATGAGTTCAGCGCAGGTTTAATTGAACTTGGCGTTAGCGGTAACGATATGAGTGATGAAGGCACTGATAAAATTGGCATCATTAGTAATAACAGGCCTGAATGGATTTTTACAGATCTTGCCGTTCAACAAACGGGCGCTGTATTGGTTCCGGTTTATCCAACTACAAGCCCTAATGAACTGCAGTTTATTTTAAATGATGCATTAGTAAAATACATGTTCGTAAGTAACAAAGAATTGTTTGACAAAGTACAAAGTATAAAGGCTGCTGTTCCATCATTAAAAAAAACATTTTCGTTTGATGAAATAGATAATGTTGATAACTGGACTATTGTTTCTGCGCTTGCTACAAATGCTTCAAAAGCAAAACTTGCTGAACTAAAAAATTCCATTTCGCCGGATAATGTTGCAACAATAATTTATACATCAGGTACTACAGGAACACCAAAAGGTGTAATGCTTACGCACAAAAATATTTATACCGATGTGATGTACAGCAAGGTAAGTTTCCCTTTTATTGACGAGCCATACAAAGTCTTAAGTTTTCTTCCGCTCAATCACATTTTTGAAAAATGCCTTAGTTATATTTATTTATTTAGTGGCAATGGAATTTATTATGCTGAAAGCCTTGAAACAATCGGCGCTAATTTAAAAGAAGTAAAACCTGATGGATTTACAACCGTTCCGCGTTTATTAGAAAAAGTTTTTGAACGCATCATGACAACCGGAAGCCAGCTTACAGGCATTAAGAAAAAATTATTTTTCTGGAGCGTTCATCTTGCTGAACAATATGCAACACCGGCAGCGCAATCATCATTATACAAAATAAAATTAAGTATTGCGAACAAGTTAGTTTTTAGTAAATGGAGAGAGGCTTTGGGCGGCAATATTAAATTTATACTTACAGGCGGTGCGGCTTGCCAGGTTAGGTTGTTGCGCATTTTTAATGCAGCAAAAATACCTGTGTATGAAGGTTATGGGCCAACAGAAAACAGCCCTGTAATATCTGTAAACCGATGGAGCTCGCCCAATGAAAATAGGTTTGGAACGGTTGGGCCAATAATTGACGGCATTGAAGTAAAACTTGCTGATGACGGAGAAATTTGCGTAAAGGGTTCAACCGTTATGAAAGGTTATTACAAACGGCCGGATTTAACAAACGAAACAATTATAGACGGATGG
>JBDUBY010000056.1:0-2368 GCA_040003735.1 Parafilimonas sp. | reverse complement strand
GGGTTTGCAATTGCTGCTTTTATACTTTGATAACTCACCGTTAATAATGCAATGCATATTGTAAGCAAGCCGGCTACAACAAACATCCACCAACTAATATTAATTTTATAAGCATAATTCTGCAGCCAGTTATTCATGGCAAACCATGCAGCAGGAAATGCAACTAAAAAAGCAAGCACAATAGGTTTCAAAAAATTACCCGAAAGCAGGTTTACAATATTTGAAGATGATGCGCCTAACACTTTGCGTACACCAATTTCTTTTGTACGCTGTTCTGCAGTAAAAGTTGCCAATCCAAAAAGACCAAGACATGAAATAAAAATGGCAAGAAATGCAAAGATGTTTGCCAGCTTGCTCACTACATTTTCACTTGCATACAACTTTGCATATTCAAGATCTGAGAACTGGTAAGTAAATGGAAATTTAGGATTGAGTTGTCTGCATATTTTTTGCAGATCAGCAATAGATTCTTTTGTTTTGCCTGCTTTAATACGCACCAAAATAGTTCCCCATGTCCAGTTTTCATCAAGCCGCATAATTAATGGTTCAATAGCTTCGTGCAATGAATTGAAATGAAAATCTTTCATTACACCAACAATTTTTCCGGGATGATTTCCCCACGTTATTGTTTTGCCAACAGGATCTTTTAAGCCAATCTTTTTAACCGCTGTTTCATTCAATAAAAATCCAACAGAATCTGTTGCAAAGTCTTTTGAAAAATCACGACCTGATTGCATTTGCAGATTCATTGTTTTTACAAAATCATAACCAACAACTCCATCTGCAAATGAAACAGATAAGTTTGGTTCCATGCCCGGCCAGGAAATATTATTTGTATGATGAAAAATTGCGGTAGGTGAATTTCGCATCTTTGAAATGTTTACGATGCCTGTATTTGCTAAAGCTTCCTGTTTAAATAATTCATAGTTTTTTATCAAGTCTCCTTCAACAGGAATGTACACAAGATTGTCGCGATCATAACCAAGATTTGTTGTTTGTATATAATTTAATTGCTTGTACACAACCATCATTGCAATCATCAAAAAAACAGACAATGCAAATTGAAATACAACCAATGCTTTTCTAAAAAATGCTGAGCTCCAGCTAAACTTTAAACTGCCTTTTAAAACACGAACCGGTTTTAAAGATGATAAGAATAATGCAGGATAACTACCCGCAACAATACCCGTTGTAAATAATAAAATTAATATGGTGATCCAAAAACTGCCATCAGTAAATGGTATTGCTAATTGCTTTCCGGTAAGTTGATTAAAAGCAGGAAGTATTAATGCAGTTAATATTATTGCAATGATGATGGATAAAAAAGTCAGCAACATTGCTTCCCCAATAAATTGTGCAATCAATGTAGAACGTAATGCGCCGACAACTTTCCTAATGCCAACTTCTTTTGCACGTTTTGCAGAGCGTGCTGTGGCAAGATTCATAAAGTTTATGCATGCGATCAGTAAAATAAAAATGGCAATAATGCTGAAGAGATTAACGTATTCAATTCTGCCGCCATCTAAATAACCGGCTTTAAAATTTGAATGCAAATATTTTTCAGCATATGGTTGCAACACCAGCTCTGTAATAATACTTTTATCTTTTTCTTTATAGTTGTAAATAAAATCTTTGATCTTAGATTGAACCTTTGCAGCATCAGCACCTGGCTTTAGTTGTATGAATGTTTGCGGATCAGTATTGCCCCAATTATGCACCCAGTTATTTTGTTTTACAAAATCAGCCCACGTTCTTAAAAAATCAAATTGCTGTGATGAGTTTGCAGGAATATTATCAAACACAGCCGTTACTTTTAAGTTCTCATTATTATCAAAGCGTATTGTTTTATTGATAGCATTTGCTGCGCTTCCAAAAAAATATTCCGCCATTTTTTTTGAAACGGCAATACCATTAGGATCATTTAAAGCAGTTGTTGTACCTTCTGATAAATGATAACTGAACATTTTGAAAAAATCTTCACCGGCAAACCTGCCGTTCATTTTAGCGATCTTTTTCCCTGCTTCAAATGTGTTGCCGCTGCCCGGTGCAGATGCATATTCCAAACCACTTGCATATTTAATTTCAGGCACTACTCTTTTCAATTCTTCAGCCAACAAACCTTGGGTTGGATAATCTGCATCTATCTTTCCATCAAAATAACTTCGTTCATAAACCTGGTATAAATATTTATTGTTTGCATGAAAAGCATCAACACTTTTTTCATCATTCACCCAAAGCATAATTATTAAACTGCAAGCCAGGCCCAAAGCCAAACCAATAATATTAATAACTGAAAAACCTTTGCTGCGAATGATATTTCGCCACGCTGTTTTCAAATAATTTTTAAACATAAAAGATGATTTCTGAT
>JBDUBY010000284.1:0-2370 GCA_040003735.1 Parafilimonas sp. | reverse complement strand
GTTTTGTATTCTTTCCTACACCTTTATCTGTGTCTATAAAATACTCAACCTGTTTTAAAGTTTGAGCATGTAATAAACATGTAGTGCACGCAATACAAAACATTGTAAACAATGTTTTCATATTTTTTATTTTATGGTTCTTGCACTAATTGTTACAGATAAACCGGATGATTGTGTTGCAACGCCTGATGTTGTTAATTTATAAATAACAGGAATGGCTGCTAATCCTGAAAGTGTATAACGGTTTGAAACAACAGAACCGCCGAAAGCACCGCGATCTGTTCCATCTGAACCGCTATTGCTACCAACAGAATTTGCTTTAAGTTTATACATACCGTCACTTGTTCCGGAAGGCACAAATAAACTACTCATATTCGCAACAATTTTATTGTTATTTGTTGTTCCAAATTGCGTAGATAATGTTCCGATATTATAGCTGATTTTCTCTTTATTTCCACCATTAATATCAACAGAAGCATTAGTAGGTTTTAAAATATTATTTGAGAATTCAGGCGTGGTAAACTGCAGGTTTAAAGTACTTGCAGGTCCATCAAATATATTGTTATTACATTGTTGAATTGAGCCGCTCCAGGTAAGTGTTTTCTGGCAAACATTATTATTAAAAATAAGATCGGTAGTAAGATCATAAGGAAAATCCAAAATAAGTGCCGTTGATGTCTGCGAATTTGAAAAAAAGTTTTCCAAAATATATATGTCTGAAACACCGGAACCAATATGTACAGGATCGGCAATCCAGCATCTTTTTACTGTAAGATTATTTGTATTAAGATGAACATAATATGGAAAAATATGAACGACTGACACACCAATTAATTGAGAACCTGCAGAGCCAGTGTTGAAGCTAATACTTCCAATTTGTGCAGTAAGCAAATCGTTTGAAGTTTTCGTGTTTTCATTTAAAAAATATCCCGGTCCGATTATGGCCAATTTTTTTGTAATGGTTGCCGCAATATATGCAGTTACAGAACCTTCAACATACAGCGTATCGCCGTTGTTTACACTTGCCCAGCTAACTGCATTATTTATTTCATTAAATACAGGATAAGAAGATGTTCCTCCAAAATTATCTCCGTACAAACTGGTTCCGTTAAAATTAGATTTATTATTTACGCGCCAGATTTTTGCATTGGCAACATGAACATTGAGTGCAGTAAAAAGTACCGCAAAGAAGAGTACGTAATTCTTTTTCATTTTGATTGTTTTTATTGATGTAAAAAGTTTGTTGATTAATTTGATGTATTAAAAAGTAACCAGTTTCAAAAGAAATGAAATGGCGAAATTTATTCAGCAGCAATAACTTAGTATAAACAACGATCCTTGCTGCTGTTATAATTGAAAGCAGGTTTGCACTTTATGCAGTTGTTAAAAAAAATGTTAGCTCAAATTTTAAGTGAATCAGTGTACACTTTACTTACCTTTTCCACACTTGTCTTTTTCAGTTTATCATAGTTCTCACTCTTTACTTCTTTAAAATAATCGTAAATCTTTCCGTTCCATCTCCATACCGGAAATTGCATACCCGGGCCGCCGATAAGTAAATCCGGATACCCGGCAAAACCTGTTGTCAATGCATCAGGCAACATGCCGGGAAAACCTAAATTAGATCTATAAGCACCAGTCTTATCAGAGATAAAAAGTACAACGCTTAAACCGGCATTTCCAGACGTATAAGAGTTACCGAATAAAATAAAAATTTCATCCAAACCATCTTTATTTAAGTCTGTTGGATATACCGCTGCATCAAATGGATAATCAGCGCTTTCATCATCCAAAATAAATTGCTTTCCATCTTTTGAAAGTTTAAATGCAAGACTGTCAAAAATTTTATTTTCCTGTATAACAGTTAGTTTGCATTTTACATTTCTAAACAATAGTGAAGCGCCTTTGCTTAAACTATTTATTTGCGCATGTATATGATACAGTGAATAAAAAAAGACGCACACTAACATTATTCTTTTCATACAAAAGCACATTAAAATGAACTAAATCGCCAAAGGCTTATTGCCATCCATTATCGCTTTTTACAAGCGTTACAGTTTTGCGGTCAAAGGCTTCTTTATAACCGACAGGTAAATTGCCAAAAGCTTCGTCGCATCCATTCATCCATTCTACTTCGCCTGAAACTGTATATTGTAATGCAGGCAAGCCTAAAAAACTTTCAGTTTTTTTGGTATCGAGAATTTTTAAATTATCCACTTTAGCATTTTCAGGGCACACATATTCAAGCAAAATTTTCTTTGAAATATCTGCCTCAGAAGGTTTGCTTTTGCAACTATAAAAAAACAGTATTGTAATAGCCAGGCATGAATTAAGAATTGTTTTCATAAAGAATTAATTAATGATTATAAA
>JBDUBY010000105.1:0-7900 GCA_040003735.1 Parafilimonas sp. | reverse complement strand
ATGGAATAATAAATTCAGAAGCTTTCCCAAAAGCAAATCCTCTTTTTTGTTTTTGTTTTTGCTGTAAAAGATTATTAATGTACCTGTCTTTTATAGTATCTAATGGCTCTGAAAATTTTATTTCAAGTGCTGGCGCAACTTTTTTTTTATTTGTTGATGTTTGTTGTAAAGCAACAGCGTTTTTTGCGTTTGTAACTTCCACAACGGGTGTTATAACTTTTTCTTTTTCCCAATCCATCCACGCTTCTTTCCAGCTTAAAGATTTTAATTCGGTTGTTGTTTGCTCTGCTTCAACAATTTTTTTATAAGAATGTTTTTGTGGCGCTGTAATAATAACATCATTATAAGCTGCAACAGTTGTAGTTTGAATTTTGCTCCATGCTGCTGATACTTTATATCTCGGTTTCTGTTGTTTTGTTTCAGGCTGAATAATGGCATCATTCATGGCAATAGCTGCATGAACAGAAGAACTCACCGGTGTATTTATTTCCTGCGTATTGTAGGAAGCGGAATTTGCTTCATCAGGTATATATTTTTTAAATTCGGCTAATTCGCCGGGATAGCTCCAGGCCGCACTGCGTCCATCAACCCAGATGAGATCAAATGGCTTTAAACTTTTCTGAATGATCTCTTCAGCGGTGAAAGGACCTTCTTCTTTGTTGTTGCGCAGGAGACGGTAGGCTTTGATACTCATTTTTGAATGCTCTTTTTATATAATGCAAAAAGGTGGTTAAATATTGCAAAGGCTATGATAAAATTTAACGGGCGGAGTTTAAATTCCTGTGTTTCAAATTTGCTATTTAGCATTTCTTATTAATTTAAAAGAGATGAGCACAATTTGAGATTGATATTTTTTGCGATTGAACGGCTTTGAATGAAAACGGATAATTGCGCCTGAAATCATAGCTGAAAAATGTACTGAGAGTTGCAGTGTTGCGACGCAACCGTGTTTAATTGAAATACAAAAGCTGGTAACCCAAACAGAATTTATTGACTTGTTATGCACCCACAAAACACTTAATGCTTTTATGTATGTGATAAAAAACTGATTGACGTAGTTTTGCATAACCAGTTTTATAAATAATGCAAATACCATCAGGAAAATTAATTGCAATAGGCGGCGCTGAAGACAAAGGAACGGAGGTAGAAAAAGGAGAGATTAATAAACATAATCTTAATTTTTTTGAGCTTGGTATTTTACGTCGTATTGTGGAAGAAGCGGGAGGCGTAAAAAAAAGAATCGAAGTTATTACCACAGCATCAATGATACCGCACCAGGTTGGTGAAAATTATTTAAATGCTTTTGGCAAAATAGGTTGTGTAAATGTTGATTTAATACACATACGCAATCGCGAAGATTTGAAGCAACAAAACTATCTTGAAAGAATAAAGAAATGTGATTGTGTAATGATAAGCGGCGGCAATCAAATGCGCCTTACAGCCACACTTGGTGGTACTACTTTCTTAAAAACTTTACGTGAAAGATACTGGGATGAAAATATAGTAATTGCAGGCACATCAGCAGGTGCCATGGCAATGAGTAATACCATGATTTATGAAGGCAACGCTTTTAGAGCGCACCTAAAAGGCGAAGTAAAAATAACTACAGGATTACGCCTTATTGATAATATCATTATTGATTCTCACTTTGAAAAACGCGGCAGGTTTGTTCGTCTCGCACAGGCAGTTGCCAGCAACCCAACCTGCATTGGTATTGGTTTAGGTGAAGACACGGGAATGATAATTACCGAAGGCAATAAAATGGAAGCTATCGGCAGCGGGCTGATTGTAATAATTGATGGACACGAAGTAATGCATACGAATATTGCAGATATTCCTGAAGGCAACCCAATGAGTATTGAAAACCTGCGCGTTCATTTTTGTGCACGCGGCAATGGTTATATAATTGACGAAAGAAAGTTTGTTGAAAAAATGGGAAAAGAAAATACACCGTTTATGAGTGATGTGGTTTAAACAAAGCTTAAAGCTATGAGCATTACCACGGGCCTTACCTGGATTTTTATTTTTGTTGCAATCGTTTTTTTTATTCTCATCCTCAAAGACAAAAAAATAAAAGTAAAAAAAGTAATTTTTTTTGGAGATTCTATTACGGAATTTGGTACGCAGCCCAAGGGTTATATTTCCGCAATAAGGGAAATGCTGCATTATCAAAATATAGAAAACCTTGAGCTTATTAATGCAGGTGTAAGTGGTGATAAAGTCAATGATCTTTTATTAAGAATGCATGATGTAATTACACAATCGCCGGATATTGTTGTGCTTTGGATTGGTGTGAATGATGTATGGCAAACAAACAATTTATTTGCCGAACCTGATACAACTGAATTTGAAAAAGATTATACCACCATTGTAAAAGCTTTGCTTGCAAAAAATATTAATCTCGTGCTCGTAACGCCTGCGGTAGTTGGCGAAAAGAAAGATAATTCAAACCCACTTGATGAAAGTTTAGAAAAACATTGCGAGGTAATAAGATCAATTGCTGACGAGTTCAAACTGCTTCTTTGCGATATGCAAGCTTTCTTTCATTTATATGAATTAAAATATAATAAAGTCAATGCTATCAAAGGCATTTTAACGGTTGATGGTGTTCATTTAAATGATATGGGCAACAGGTTTGCTGCTAATGAAATTCTCAAAATAGTAAAGGAAATATAATCAGTAAACTTTCTATTAATGCTTAAATGCCGGGTGAAACCTGTTTAGTGTTTCTCTTAAATAATCTCTGTCTAAATGTGTATAGATTTCTGTTGTGGTAATACTTTCATGGCCAAGCATTGTTTGTACTGCCCGCAGGTCTGCACCACCTTCAACCAAATGTGTAGCAAAAGAATGGCGAAATGTGTGCGGCGAAATATTTTTAGTGATGCCAGCTTTTCTTGCAAGGTCTTTTATAATATAAAATATCATTACACGCGACAAGGTTTTTCCAAACTTGCTTAAGAATAAAATGTCTTCAAAATCTTTTTTTGGTGCAACATGCACGCGAACATTGTCTTTATAAATTTTAATGTGTTTAATTGCATCGCTTCCGATTGGTACCAATCTTTCTTTATCTCCTTTTCCAATTACACGAATGAAACCTATATCAAGATATAAACAACTGATCTTTAAATTCACGGTTTCACTTACACGCAAACCGCAGCTATACATGGTTTCAAGAATAGCTTTGTTACGCGTTCCATCAGGTGTGCTTAAATCAATTTTTGAAATGATGTTTTCAATTTCTTCAAAGCTTAATACATCTGGCAAAGCACGTTTTAGTTTAGGTGCTTCCAATAAAAAAGCCGGATCTTTTACAATAATGTTTTCTATCAAACAATATTTAAAAAAACTTTTTATGCCTGAAATTATTCTTGCCTGGGATGTTGCGTTTAGGCCAAGTTTTGCTATTGACTGAATGAATTGTTCAAGGTCTTTCAAACTTATTTCTGCCGGCGGTTTTAAATCATTTATTGTTAGCAAATATTGCGTCAGCTTTTCAAGATCACGCATGTAAGCTTCAACAGAATTATCGCTTAAAGATTTTTCAAGTTGCAAATATGCTTTGTACCCTTTTTTATAATGTTCCCACATTTTTAATTCATTTATTTGCTGGCTCAATCAAATCCCAAAGATTGCCATATAAATCCGCAAACACAGCAACTGTTCCGTAAATTTCATTTGAAGGCGCTCTTATAATTTCAATATTATTTTCAATAAGATTATTGTAATCGCGTTCAAAATTATCAGTAAATAAAAACATAAATACTCGTCCGCCGGTTTGATTGCCTATGCTTTTTGCTTGTTCTTCCGTTGCTGCTTTTGCTAACAATATGCTGCATTCAGCAGAACCTTTTGGCGCTACACGAACCCATCGTTTTGTTTCACTCAAAACTGTGTCTTCCAATAAATCAAATTGCAGTTTGGATGTATAGAACTGAATTGCTTCATCATAATCTTTCACCACAATTGCTATATGTGCGATATGTTGTTTCATGCTATTTTAAATTGTTTACTCAATATTATAATTAGCTGTTACATTCGTTTTGATAGTATCAATTTGCAATCTACAATCTTCGCTAAATAATGCAACCTGTTAATCTGTATTCATTCAGAAAGAAAGTTAGTATCTATAAAAAACTTTTTACAAAATACTTAAGCAAGGTTGAGAAGATGAAGCCGCAGGGTTTGGATGATCTTGCTGTACAATTAAACGCACAGGTTTGGCAGGAAGTGGATTGTTTAAGTTGCGCTAATTGTTGCAAAACAATGACGCCCACTTTTACGGAAAAAGATATCAGGCGCATTTCAAAACATCTTGACATGCGGCCAAAAGATTTTAAAGAGCGGTGGTTAAAAAAAGAAAAAAATGATAACGATTGGGTGAATAAAATTCAGCCTTGCCAGTTTTTAAATTTATCAACCAACATGTGCTCTATTTATGAAGTTCGTCCTGCAGATTGTGCTGGCTTTCCTCATTTAACCAAAAGGAAAATGGTTGATTATATTCATGTACATCAACAGAATGTTTCTTATTGCCCTGCAACTTTTAAAATGGTTGAAAAGATGATGAAGAAGATTCAGATTCGGTAATGGTTCATGGTTAATAGTTCATGGTTGTTGATTGATCGAATTGCGCAGTTTGGTAATCATCTTACATAAAATTTCATAGTCATCATACAACAATTTGTATTGCAGTTCGTTTATATAAACTCTTTCTTTCGCCATCATTAAACAGGCAACAACTTCAACGGCACTTCTTAATGAAATATTTAAAAATCTTTTAAATTCTGGCTTTGTTTGGCCGGTACTTCCCTCTGCAATATTTAGTACAACTGAATCAGCAGCACGTTTTACTTGAGATGATAAACTAAACAATTCTCTTTTGGGAAAAATCTGAACTAACAAATCAATTTCATTTGCAAGCTTAAATGCCTTTTGCCATACATTTGATTTTTCAAATCTAAATGCCATATAGTTTTAAAGTTTCAAACCATGAACGATGAACCATCAACCACGAACTAAAAATACACATCATCAATTAGAAAATATTCTATCGGTTCATCATTCATAATAGTTATTGCAAGCACATCAAACTGTACATATTTCCATTGCGGGTTTTTATATTGATATTCTTCAGCAGCGATTTTTAGCATGTTCATTTTTTTATGACTCATGCTTTCTTCCGGCTTTCCATATTTATCGGATGTTCTTGTTTTAATTTCAAAGAAATGAAGACGATTATTTTTTGCCGCAATAATATCCACTTCAGCATAACGAAAGCGCCAGTTGCGTTCAATAATTTCAAAGCCTTTATCAGAAAGATATTTAGCCGCAAGTTCTTCTCCTTTATTCCCTGTAGTTTTGTTCCAGTCAGACATAAAAAATTTAGAGTTGATTTATGATACAAGATAAAATTTTTAAGTTAAAAGGAAAAGTTCAACATTATGCATGGGGCGGAAAAGAATATATTCCGCATTGGCTTGGTATTGATAATAAAGAAAATAAACCATTCGCAGAATACTGGATGGGCGCACATACTTCGGCTTCATCAACCATAATAATAAATAATCATGAAAAAAATTTATTTGAATTAATTAATAGCGATCCTGTTTTTTTTATTGGGGAAAAAACAAAAAACGTTTTTGGAGAACTGCCTTATCTTTTTAAAATACTTGATGTAAAAGATATGCTGAGCATACAGGTGCATCCTTCAAAAGAATCGGCTATAAAAGGCTTTGATGAGGAAGAGGCAAAAGGTATTTTAATAAACGCATCAAACAGAAATTATAAAGATAAAAATCATAAGCCTGAAGTAATGGTTGCATTAAGCGAGTTCTGGTTGTTGCATGGTTTTTTAACAGGAGATAAATTGTTGAACGTTCTAAAAGCAACACCTGAATTTAAAAACCTTGAAAAAATAGTTTCAGATAAAGGGTATAAAGGTTTGTATGAGTATGTGATGACAATGCCGCAAGATGAAGTTGATAAACTGTTAAGTTCATTGGTTGAAAGAGAAATCAACAGGAAAAAAAATAATCAACTTTCAAAACATGAACCGGGTTGGTGGGTTGCAAAATTGTATGAGTATGAAAAACAACCAAAGAATATTGATCGTGGAATTTTTTCAATCTATTTTTTCAATATTGTAAAGGCTGAGCCAGGCGACGGCGTTTTTCAGGGTGCTGGTTTGCCGCATGCTTATCTTGAAGGTCAGAATGTAGAGTTGATGGCAAACAGCGATAATGTTTTGCGTGGCGGATTAACACCAAAACATGTTGATGTTGATGAATTAATAAAGCATATAAAATTTGAAGGCATTGAACCAAATGTGATGAAAGGAATTAATTTAACAAGCGGTGAAAAAAATTATGCTTGTCGTGTTGAAGATTTTGGTATAAGTAAAATAGTATTAAATGCTGGTGAAACGTATCAATCAGAAACTTCTTCGCTTGAAATTATAGTAATTATAGAAGGTGAATTAAAAGCTTCAGGCACCAATTCAGTTGAGGCAAAAAAAGGAGAAGTAATTGCAATTACTGCAGGCGAAACTTACACTATATCCACAACAAGTAAACTATATGCATACAAAGCTTTCGTTCCATAGCTGAATTGCTTATTTTTGCACCTCAAATTATTTGGTATGAAATTCAACAAGCAAACTATTATCTTTTTATTTATACTCGTTATATTATCTACAGCAGTAAAACTTATATGTGCACCGCAAATAAATTTGAGCGGATTTACCTGTGTAATAGCTGTATCATTATTTGCAGGTTTAACAATAAAAGATAAAAAACTTGCCTTCCTGTTCCCGTTACTTACACTTTTTATAAGTGATATTTTATTGCAGGGTTTACATGCATTAAACGTTTTTTCGTATTCAGGTTTTTATAGCGGGCAGATAATCAATTACATTTTATTTATTGTATTAACATTGATTGGTGTTGCTTTAAGAAATACCAAAACTGCCGGGATAATTGCAGCGTCGTTTATTGGCCCAACTGTTTTCTTCTTATTGTCTAACTTTTTTGTTTGGAAATTACAAGGCGCAACAATGGGCTACAGTAGAAATATCAGCGGCTTAATGCAAGCTTATACTTTTGGTTTGCCATTTTATCGCAACAGCTTAATATCAACTTTTATATTTCTGCCTTCATTTATTGCGTTGTATAACCGGATTGTATATAGAAAACTTAGCCTGGTACATAGTGCATATTAATACTGAACAGAAACCTGTTTATAAAAAAAGCTCCGCAAACGCGGAGCTTTTTATTTGGGAAACAAGGAAACTTAATTAACCATTATCTTTTCAGATTGTGTTCCGTTATCTGTTTTGATCTTTAGAAAGTAATATCCTTTTGAAAAATTTTGTATAGATACTTTTTCTGTTTGTCCTGCACTAATTGATGAAACGTTTTTGCTGTAAACCGTTTTTCCATTTGCATCGGTTAATATAAGCGCAGCATTTTTTGTCGATTCATTAAACGTAATATTAAAAAAATCTTTTGCTGGATTTGGTACAACAGAAACCGTTGTTTTCTTATCCGCAATCATATTTTCTGTTCGTCCATTCTGTGCGATTGCAGATGAAGTAATGGTAAAGTTTGCATCAGAAATATCAAGAAAAATATTGCCCACAGCAAGCACCGCAATTCTTGCTTTTGTTGTAGCAACATTAGGAACTGTGATTTGTTCAGAACCATCATTTGGTGTTGCTGCTTTTAATACTTTAAATGTTTTACCACCATCAGTTGAATACAGCAATTTTACGTTAGTGCAATTAACAGGTGGAACATTAGTATTGGCAACATCCCATGTAATTGTTTTTGTACTTCCGCCTGCCCATGAAACAGCAGTATTGGGAGAAGTTACTTTAAATGGTCCTGCAGTGCTTACA
>JBDUBY010000402.1:0-7901 GCA_040003735.1 Parafilimonas sp. | reverse complement strand
TGTTTGATAAGTATAAAACGAATCGCTGTTGTTATTATCAGGATTCCATTTAAAATTAATTGCCTTGCTATCGTAACCCCAAAAAACCTGCGACGGCGAAGTGCCAATCCACTTTTCGTCTTGCATTATATGTTCAACAGTAAGTTGTGCCTTTGAAATAAAAGGCAGAAGAATTAATAAAAAATATAAACTTTTCATTGGCGTATATGGTAAGTCAGCAAATGAAATGTTTTTATGTCACCTAAAAGTCAATTTTTTCTATTTTGTAAGGAAAAAAAGGCTTAGATGAAATAATTTTTTTTCTTATATAGTAAAGAATGGCGTACTTTGATTATCCAATTATGAAATCCTATGTACAAGTCAAAAGTAAACGTACTAATAATTGACGACGACACCATTTATCAATTTGTATCCTGCAAGACGTTAGAATCAACGGGTTATATAAACAAAATTAAAGTTTGTTCTAATGGCGAAGAGGCCTACAGGTTTCTCGAAAGCAATATGCGCAACCCCGATGAGTTACCCGATGTAATACTTCTTGATGTAAATATGCCTGTAATGAACGGCTGGCAATTTTTGGATTCTTACAAATATCTAAAGCCAAATCTTTCTAAAGAAATACATGTTTTTATTGTAACATCTTCAATGAATGATCAGGATAAAGAATATTCAAAACGGTACAATTGCGTGCAGGATTATATTGTTAAACCACTTGGCAAAGAGAAAATTTCAGAAATACTTTCGCATGCCGTAACCGCTTAAATTTTAAGCACAAACAATTCACATTTTTAATTATCCCGCGTTTTGGTGTTCCTCTTAACTGCGGCATGTAAACATTTTGAATTAGGTTTGTTGTAACTGCAGGTGAATGGTTGAAACTAATTACTTTGTGTATTAAATTTCTGAAATTGTTTGCCTGTAAAAAAATCTAAAAAAAAAAATCTACAGATGAAATTCATTGTTTCTTCTTCTGCTTTACTAAAACATTTGCAACAAATAAACGGTGTTATAAATTCCAATACTGTATTGCCTATTCTTGAAGATTTTTTATTTGAAATTGAAGATAAAAAACTTACTGTAATAGCAACAGATCTTGAAACTGTAATGGGCGTTCAGATGGACGTAGAAAGCAAAACCAACGGTAAAATTTGCATACCTGCACGCATCCTGATTGATTCATTAAAAAATATTTCTGATCAGCCGCTTACGTTTAATATTGATAAGAATTTCTCTGTTGAGATTACCAGCGATAATGGCAAGTATAAAGTTATGGGCGAAAATCCAGATAACTTTCCAAAAGCTCCGGTTGCAGATGATGCAAATAATTTTACAGTAACCAGCAGTGGATTATTGAATGGAATAAATAAAACATTATTCGCAGTAAGCAGCGACGATTTACGCCCGGCAATGACAGGTATATTTTTTGAACTTTCAAAAGGCGCATTGCAATTTGTTGCAACAGATGCGCACCGGTTGGTTCGGTATAAAAGAACAGATGTAACAAATTCTAAAGCTGATAATTTTATTGTTCCTAAAAAACCATTGAACTTATTAAAAAATACATTGCCTGATAATGATGAAGAAATTACAGTTAGTTATAACAGCAATCATTTTTTTGTAACTCATGGCGAAACACGATTAAGTTGCCGCTTGATTGATGCACGTTTTCCTGATTATAAGGTTGTAATTCCCGCAGATAATCCTTACAAGCTGAATGTTAATCGCAGCGATTTTCAAAGTGCATTGCGCCGCATAAATATTTTCAGTAACAAAAGCACAAACCAGGTTGTATTAAGTATTAGCGGAAGTGAGTTAACACTTGCAGCGCAAGATGTTGATTTTAGTTCTGAAGGTACTGAGCGTATGAATTGCGAGTACGATGGAGAAGATTTGCAAATTGCTTTCAATGCAAAATTTTTAATTGAGTTGCTGAATGCATCAGGCAGCGATGATATAGTAATAGAATTATCTACGCCAAATAAAGCAGGCATTTTAAAACCAACCGAACAAACAGAAAACGAAGACCTGTTAATGTTGGTAATGCCGCTTATGCTTAATTCGTAAAGTATAAAATCATTTTAAAAAAACATCAATCAGAAATGATTGATGTTTTTATTTATGTAACCAGCTGCAACAATATTATTAAGCTTCGTTGTGTCACTCCCTTGTGCTGTATATCAATATTCAGCAAATAAAACTGTCAATCTTCTTTACTAATTTCCAACTTCCTAACTTCACTGACTTCTCTTATATAAATCAGGTTTATTGCGCATCATAAAACGGTATGCATAATCTGCATCAGGTATTTGCCAGCCGAACTGTTCATATAAACCATGCGCATCTTTTGTAGTTAATAACCATCTTCTTAAATTTTGCAATTCAGGATGTGATTGAATAGTATGCATCAACCATTTTGATAATCCTTTGCGGCGATATTCTTTCAACACAAAAACATCGGCGAGATACGCAAACGTTGCTTTATCAGTAATCAATCTTGCAAAACCAATTTGCTCATCTTTATAAAACAAGCCAAAGCACAAAGAATTTTCAATTGCTTTTTCAACAATGTTTTTAGGTATTTCTTTAGCCCAATAAGATTCGTTAGAAAGAAATTGATGAATAACATTAACATCAAGCTTTGAAACATCTGTAGTGATGTGATACATGCCATCAACAACTTCATAAATTGTTTGCATCAAATAATTTTTTATAAATTGATTTTTGTGAAAGCTCAATCATCATTCCTGGTTGCATTGTATTCAATTCAATTTTTTCTATGCGGTAACGGATCAAACGCAATGTTGGAAATCCAACTGCTGCTGTCATTTTTCTAACCTGCCTGTTCTTGCCTTCTTTTAAAATTAATTTTATCCATGATGTTGCAACGTTTGCACGATAACGAACCGGCGGTATGCGTTCTGCAACTTCAGGCGCTTCATCAAAAATATATACAGTACTAGATTTTGTTTGATGTTCCTTTCCTTTTATGGTAAGCTGTAACCCTTGCTGCATCTGCATTACAGCTTCATCAGAAATTTCACCTTCAACCTGCACCCAATATTCGCGCTCATGTTCAAACGCAGGATCTAATAAACGATGATTTAATTTTTTATCATTCGTTAATATCAATAAACCTTCGCTGTCTTCATCCAATCTTCCAACAGGATAAACATTTTTTGGAACAGAAAAAAAATCAGCAAGTGTATTTTTATTTAACGCAGAAGAAAACTGTGATAAAGTTTTGTACGGTTTATATACAATGAAATACCGAAACATAATTCAAAAAAAAATCCCGCCGATGCGGGACTTTGTATATATATGGGTTAGTAAGTAACTGGGAAAATAAATTTCCCACCACAATATTAGATATACTTTTTGCTTGTGCAAAAATTTTTTCAAACAATTTTATTCACAATTTTTTTTATTGATGTGAATTGTATTAACTAAAAAACAAAAATGAAAATTCAAAAACAAAATTTCAATTCATAAAACCAACTTATAAATCTCTTATCGTGCATCAGCACATGTGCAACAACTTAACTTTGCTGATGAAGAATTAGTAAAATGAAATGTTCGCAGATTAATAACCTTGGTATTAAAAATCACTATTGCGCGCATTACATGTGACAGATAAAACAATAAAAAATACACACATGAAATTTCCTCAACCGGTTTCAATAAAATGGATTGCAGATTTGATAAACGCTGAAACCATTGGTAACATTGAATCTCAGGCTTATGGTATAAATGAAATTCATAAAGTAGAAGAAGGCGATTTGTGTTTTGTTGATCATCCAAAATATTATGATACATGTTTAAACAGTGCAGCCACACACATCATCATCAATACAAAAGATGTAACAGTTCCGCAAAGAAAAAATTTACTTGTGGTCAACGAACCATTTGAAGCGTATTTAAAAATTGTAAATCACTTCAGGCCATTTCATGCAGCAAAAAATTTACAAAATGAAAATGCAGTGATTGGTGAACGCACGGTAATTATGCCGAATGTTTTTATTGGTAACGATGTGAAGATTGGAAAAGATTGTATTATTCACCCAAACGTTGCGTTGATGGATTATACAGAAATTGGCAACAACGTAATCATACAATCAGGAACTGTGATTGGCAGCGACGCATTTTATTATAACACAAAAAAGAATCGTGAAGTGTGGTATAAAAAAATGCAAAGTTGTGGCAATGTAGTTATTGAAGACCATGTTGAGATTGGTGCAAACTGTACAATTGATCGCGGTGTAACAGCGGAAACGCGTATTGGTAAAGGAACAAAAATGGATAACCTTGTTCATATTGGTCATGATACAAATGTTGGTCGCAATTGTTTGTTTGCAGCGCAGGTTGGTATTGCGGGCGGCTGTATAATTCAAGATGGTGTAACGCTTTGGGGCCAGGTTGGCGTAAGTAAAACATTAACCATTGGCGCGAATGCGGTTGTGTATGCGCAGAGCGGTGTTCCATCTTCGCTTAAAGGCAATAAAATTTATTTTGGTTCACCGGTTATTGAAGCAAGCGAAAAAAGAAAAGAACTTGTTTGGATAAAACGCATTCCTGAAATGTGGGAAAAACTGAAGCAGCTTACTTCTGATAAATAAATTTATTTTTTTGTTACAAGCTATAGTCATTTATGGCATCCCGGTTGTGTCACTCACTTGTACTGACTTTTTTCATGGCAGCAACTCACTTTATAATTATCGCCGAATATATAGTTCCATTAAAACGCGAAGGCGTTTCATTTAATTTGGTTGTTGTGCAATTATAATAATTAAAAAATTTTTCAAGACGATTAAAACTAATTGGATAAGGCACCCAAAAATTAGGAACGTCAGTATCATATTCAACCATTAATAAATAACCTTCATCATTCAAACATTTAAAAACTTTTTCTATAAAAGCATTTTTGTCTTTTATAAAATGAAATGAATTTGCCATCAATATTCCTGAAAGATTTGAAAACGGTAAATCATCATTCACAAAATTCAAAACAACTTTATTCAATGCAATTCCATTTTTCACTTCAACTTTATTTAATGCATTTTTATTTTTATCAACAGCATAAATTAAACTTCCTTCAATCAATAAGTTTGACAAAGCATTTGTAAATAAGCCATCGCCGCAACCCAAATCAGCCCAAATGCTTTTTTGTTCAGCAGCCGGATGTTGTATAAGCTTTATTGCTTTAGATAAATCCATAATAATTTAATTAATTATATCAATAATTAAAACTAAAATGTAATATCTGTTTATCATTTTTTTGAATTTTTAAAAACATGTTACCTTCAACATTCATAAATTAATAAGTAACTACAGCATGGCATTCGTTGATTATTATAAAACTTTAGGCATAGAAAAAAGTGCGACAGAAGAAGAAATAAAAAAAGCTTACCGCAAGCTTGCGCGAAAATTTCATCCTGATCTTAATCCAAATGATAAAGAAGCCAATAAAAAATTTCAGCAAATAAATGAAGCAAATGAAGTTTTAAGCGATCCTGAAAAAAGAAAAAAGTATGATGCTTATGGCGAAAACTGGCAGCATGCAGAACAATTTGAACAAGCTAAACAACAACGTTCGCAATCATCACAAAACTGGCAGGATTATACTTATTCAGGTGCGCAGGATGAAGGAGATTTTTCTGATTTCTTTGAATCATTATTTGGAAGATCATCTGGCCGCAGCGGCAGAAGCAGTCAAACAAAATTTCGCGGCAACGATTACAACGCGTCACTGCAATTAAGCCTGCGCGATGTATATGCAACACAAAAGCAAACATTAACTATAAATAATAAACAGGTAAGAATTACTATACCTGCAGGTGTTGCAAACGGCCAGGTAATAAAATTAAAGAGTTATGGAAGTCCGGGCGTAAATGGCGGACCAAACGGAGATCTTTTTATCACTTTTATGATTGAAGATGATACGCACTTCAAACGTGTGAACAACGATTTATATACAACTGCAGAAATTGATTTGTATACCGCTATACTTGGCGGCGATTATGTTTTAGAAACATTAAGCGGAAAAATAAAACTGAAAGTAAATGCTGAAACGCAAAGCGGAAGTGTAGTAAGATTAAAAGGCAAAGGCTTCCCGATATATAAACAGGAAGGAAGCTTCGGCGATTTGTTTGTAACATGGCAAATTAAAATGCCAACAAATCTTACAGAAAAACAAAAAGAACTTTTCAGAGAACTGTCTAAATTATAGATATGCAAAACGAAAACCTTATTCCGGTTGCATTATATTGCAAACATTATAAAGTTGAAGTTTCGTTCATTCAAACTTTACAGCAATACGGATTTATACATACTGTTTCCGATGAAGCAGAAGAATTTATTGATGCAGATGATTTGCATACAATTGAAAAACTTATGCGCATGCATTATGAGCTTGATATAAACATCCAGGGAATTGAAGCTATCAACTTCCTGTTAGAGCGTGTTCAAAATATGCAACATGAAATCAACTATCTTAAAAGCAAACTAAATATTTATGAAAATGAATAATATCTAACTCAAACATTTATGCAACGCAGAAAATTTATGCAACAATCTGTTTTGGCAAGTGCTTCCGTACTTGCAGCTTCGTCTGTTAAAGCAAATTCAAGCAAAACCAATAATGCAGATACATTTCATCTTAATTATGGTATTCACGATGGCATGTTTATAGAAAGTGCAGGTAAGAATTTTTTAGATCAAATACAATTTGCTTATGATAATGGCTTTCGCGCCATTGAAGATAATAATATGATGGACCGGCCTGTTGATGAACAAAAACAGATTGGTGATAAACTCGCGAAGCTTAATATGCAAATGGGTGTTTTTGTTTTAAATTTTGATCACTGGCCTGTTAAAACTTCACTTACATCAGGCGATAAAGATTGGCGGGATAAATTTTTAAAGTCTTGCAATGAAGCTGTTGAAACAGCAAAACGTTGTAATGCAACATGGATAACAGTTGTGCCCGGCAATTACGAAAGAAGTTTAGATATAGGTTATCAAACAGCAAATGTGATTGAAAGTTTACGACAAGGCACAGCCATTTTTGAACCGCATAATTTAGTAATAGTGTGCGAGGCATTAAGTGATACACCTGATCTTTTTTTGCGTCATTCAGATCAAACAGTTGCTTTATGCAAAGCAGTGAATTCGCCTTCGTGTAAATTTTTATTTGACATGTATCACATGCAACGCAATGAAGGCAACATCATTAATAATATTGATGCAGCATGGAATGAAATTGGTTATTTACAAATTGGAAATAATCCTGGTCGCAACGAACCTGGCACCGGTGAAATGGATTATAAAAACATCTTTAAACATCTCTACGAAAAAAATTATAAAGGTGTTTTAGGAATGGAACATGGCAAATCAATTAAAGGAAAAGAAGGTGAAGATGTGTTGATAAAAGCTTACAGGGAAGCAGATGATTTTATGTAGTTTTTATTTGAATTTCTTTAGCATCAACTATTATTTCTTCCACACGTTCATCATTCCATTCTAATATAAAATTATTTCTGCCTTCACCACTTAAAATGCTCATATAACTTTGCTGTACTAATTCCAGCAAAGAAAGAAATAAGAATATTGCATGAATGCGGTTCTCGCATAACTCAAAAACTTTTTCAAAAGAAACCGTTTTTTGTTGTTCTACTAAATCAAGCATAAACGCACGGCTTTCTTCAATTGTATAATTATAACGGATAACCGTGTGAACAGGTTTGTTTTCGCGCTCCTGCATGCGTTTTGCCACACGTTCAAATGCTTTCATTAAGCGAAACAATGTTACCGTTTGTATCTCAGTTCCATCAGCAGCAATTTCGCCAACCTCTATTAATTCTTTTTGAAGGTTGCCGCGTTTCATCATCAACATGCGTGTGGCTTCC
>JBDUBY010000253.1:0-7903 GCA_040003735.1 Parafilimonas sp. | reverse complement strand
AACACCATCTTACTTAACATGGATTGAAATACCTTATAAAAGATTGCCGGGGTTTTCATCAATAAAAAGAAATGATGTTGTAGTGTTTAATGTGCCTGCTGCAGATACTATTATTAATCTTGTAGATTTTGGAAGCAAGCAATTGTATTATGATGTTTTACGAGTTGAATTTAATGGTAATCGTGATGCCTTAAAAGCGCAATATCCAATACTTGTACATCCTTACGATAAAACCGATAATTATATAAAACGATGCACTGGAATGCCGGGCGATAAAATACAGGTAAAAGCAGGTGTGTTGTATGTGAATGATCAGCCTGCATATGTTTCACCATCATCGCAAATAGATTATAATGTTCCTGTAAATGGCAAGCCTATTTCTTCATCTTATTTAAATGAACAATTAAATACAAATGTGAGTGATGGCCTGGGAGATTTACCTGCAGACAGCGGATGTATTGTTATTAATATGACGCCTGATGAAAAAGATAAAGTTGAAAAATTTTTAGGTGTGAAATGTGCCATTGCAACGTATAAAATTACAGGCGATCTTAACAATGATATTTCGCAACATACATTTCCTTATGATAGTTATTCCAACAAATGGTCAAGAGATTTTTTTGGACCAATTAATATTCCAAAAAAAGGTGAAACAATTACATTAACGCCGCAAAATTTTTCCATCTATCAACGCGCCATTACAACGTATGAGCATAACACCCTTGAAGAAAATAATGGTTCTTATGTTATTAATGGCAAGCCTACAAATACCTATACTTTTAAATATAATTATTACTGGATGATGGGTGATAACCGCCACAGAAGCCAGGACAGCAGGTTTTGGGGTTTTGTGCCTGAAACACATATTGTAGGCAAAGCTTCTCTTATTTGGTTTAGCTGGAACGGTGGCCCAAGATGGAACCGGATATTTAAATCGATTAACTAGTTTCTAATAAAAAAATTGCAAAGTTTTATTGACGAACAATAAGGCTTTGCAATTTAAGTACTACGCTTACAGCAAAAATTTGATTTAACAACTAACTTAATAATTGTTGAGTAATTAAATCAAAAATGCTTGGTAGAACCTTAATCGTTTGTGGTGAATTCACGGTTTCGCTATTATTAGGTTTCATACCCGGTATAAACGAAGAAATTGTTATACGCGTATAAACTGGCGCTAACATTTTTTAAAGAAATATGTTAATTTTTTTGCTTGAATGTTTTACTTAGGGTTTGGAACGGCCTATGAAATTTTCTTTCTCTTCTAAAAAATTAATTGCTCTTTTTATATTTTTTGTAATTGATTCTTCTGTTTTTAGATTGTTTAAATATCTTAAAATTTCCTTTTGTTTTGAAGGCGCAAGGTTATTAAAACAATCTTTCGCTTTTTTATTTTTGTTTAATGCCCATTCAAATTTTTCATGCATTGGTGTAGTACGCTTTTCTCCATCGTATTCTATATTTATTTGGATTACATCTCCAACATCTTTACCGGCGGTTTTACGCATGGGAGTGTTTAAATACAAACGCCATTTGCCGCTGTATTTCACTAAATTTTTAATGAACTTTTGGTTGTTTATAATTAAGTAAACGGGTATATAACCTTTTTCTTTAGCGGCTTTTTCAAATAAATATTTCAACACATTTTCAGGAAGAAGTACGTAAGGATTGATTCCGATTTTTAGTATTTCAGCAGAGAAAAATTTCATTCAACATAATTATTTACATAATTAATTCGCCTTCTGTTTCTGTTAGTTGCTTATAAGATTTATACAGTTGCGTTCTTATGGTTGAGTTCGATTTATTTTGAATGATTCTTCCATCAATTTCATTAACAAGTGTAAGCTCGCCCATTGTTCCTGTTGTAAAAACTTCATCTGCATTATAAAACTCTGCGATAGAAATATTTTTCAGGAACACAGGAATTTTTAACTGTTGCGCAAGCCTGATCACATTTGTTCTTGTAATGCCCGGCAAACATGCATCAGCGTTTGGTGTTAGCAGTAAACTATCTTTCACCATAAAAATATTACAGGCATTTGTTTCAGCAACAAAACCAAGGTTATCCAGCATTATAGCATCATCAACGCCGCAATAATTTGCTTCAATTTTTGCAAGAATATTATTGAGCAAATTGTTATGATGAATTTTTGAATCCAAATGCATAGGTGAATTACGGCGAATGTGCGATGTGATAAGTTTTATGCCTTTCTCATTATCATAAACAGGCGGTTTATATTCAGCCAAAACAATTAAACAACTTCCATTTTGGTTTAAACGCGGATCCATTCCTGATGTAATTTTTTCTCCGCGTGTAAGCGTTAGGCGAATGTGTGCGTCGGTATAAAAATTATTCGCTTTTAATGTTTTAAATATTGCTTCTTTAATAAACTCTTTTGACGGAATATGCACAAACGCCAATGTGTGCGCAGACGCTTGTAAACGGTCAATATGTTCATTCAAACAAAAAACTTTGTTATTGTAAATTCTTAAACCTTCCCACACTGCATCGCCACCTTGCACTGCACTATCAAACACAGAAATTTTTGCTTCATTGCGATGATATAATTTGTCTTTTATAAAAACCTGTATGTTTTCATTTTGCTGATAAAATCTTTGTTGCATGACAATTTATTTTCAAAAGAATTTAAATCAATTTATAAGCAAGCTAAGTTAAATGGTTATTGAGCTTTTATTGAATATGGATATAATCGTTCGTAAATTTTTTTGCAATCCTGGTATAAAGGTTCGAGATAAGAAGGTAAATCTCTTTCACTTGATTTTTGCTTTTCAAAACCTGTTGATTGATGCACATTATCATACCAATATTTTGCCCAAATGCCATCATACGATTTTGCACCAGCGGGCCAGTGCAACATTTTTTCGGTAAAAGAAATTTGCAACACATCGCATAATTGTTGTAAAACATTCTGAGGCGATTTCAATATCTCATTTGAATCAAGCACAATGCAATGCAAATTATTCTTTGTAAGATGATTGAAAAGCTGACATTGTTTTTCAATACCAACATCCTGCATGGCAACATCATTTCTTACTTGTGCATAAGACGCAATAATTTGCTTTGGATCGCGAATGAATATGATATTTTTCGTTTGAGATAAAAAATCAAGATTTATATCAACAAGATGATGCGTCATCTGTTTAAAAAAAGAAATTGGTTTGTTATGATTTGCGAGAACAATTTCTGCAATAACTTTTCCGCCGTCATTATTTTGAAATTGTAAAATGTCTTTTCTACCAGGATGATCAATGCCAGTTACTTTTAAATAATGCGCGTATAAAGGTTCATCAAAAACAATCGTGTCATCACGCTGCGCAAACGAATACATCATTGCTGTAGAAATGTTACGCGGACTGCTCCAGAGATTAATGCGTGTTATGATTTGATTCATTGATGATTAATTCCTGCGACATAATTATTCTAAAATTCTTTCTTCAAACTTGCCGGTTTTTTTATTTTTTAGAATTAATTTTTTAGCGCCGTAATGCGTCATCTCTTCTTTTACTAAATAATTATCCGCATCATAATCTACAAAATTGCTTGGTTTTGATAAGCCTTCTTGTCCGCGCCAAACTTCAAGATTTATTGGCTCCCATAATTTTGTTTTTGCTGATTTATATGCTGCATCAATAATTGCATTTACTACGTAACCATCATAAAAAGTTTCTGTTGGCTGCGTTCCATTCTCAACACATTTAAACATTTCTGTAAACATGTGATTATACCCGAGATCATTTACTTCATCACCAACAGGAAAAAGCCAACCGGTGTTACTTTCAGCTTTTTCGGAAACATAATCTGCGCCCTTACCTGTTGTAAACATTTCCAATCCTGTACGTAAAAAATTATTTATCCAAATTGTTCCTTCGGTACCCATTACTTCATCACGCAAATCCATGCCTCCGCGAAATGTCCAGCTAACTTCAAATTGTGCGATAGCGCCTGTTTCGTATTTTATCAAACCAATAGCGTGATCTTCTGCTTCAATTGGTTTAACCTGCGTTTCTGCCCAGCACATCACTTCAACAGGCTTAATATCTTTTCCTATAAAACTTCTTGTAATTTCTATGCAATGGCAACCCAAATCAAGGATGCAACCGCCGCCGGCAAGTTCAATATTCCAAAACCAATCGCTGTGCGGACCAGGATGCGTTTCTCTTGATTTTGCCCAAAGAATTCTACCCAATGCGCCATTCTTTACACTATCATATGCTTTCAAAAATTTTGGTGTATAAACAAGATCTTCGAGGTAACCATTAAAAATACTTGCTTCTTCCACTGCTTTAAGCATACGTAAAGCTTCTGCGCCATTACGCCCTAATGGTTTTGTTGTAACAACAGCTTTTTTATGTTTACAACAAAGCATTACTGCATCTTCATGTACATTATTTGGCAATGCAATACAAACTACATCTACATCAGGATGGGCGATGGCTTCTTCCATATTCGATGTGTAATGTTCGCAGCCATAATCATCGGCAAACTTTTTTGCATTAACTTCTTTACGGGCATAGATGCTTACAATTTTGTCTTTACTTCTTTGACCTTGTATAGAATCAGCATAAAAACGACCAATAAATCCTGAGCCAAGCATAGCAATTCTTTGCATAAAAAATATTTTAGTTATTGAAGATGCAGCAATTTATTTATAATGTTCATATCCTAAAAAAATATGTTTATAAACCTGCTTTTTCAGTGTTTTTAAAAGTATAAAACGGGTTAATAAAAGAACGAAAAAAAATTTGGAAATGACTTCTCTTTATTTGTACATTTACATAGTAAGATTGAAGTTAATGTTGCTGATTGTACTGACCAGCATTTCGGTGGTGGTTGCAGCAAGACGGTAGCGGGAATTAGATCTCTACAGATTTGCGAACAAGGCAGTAAACACAAAGATTCTAAGTTTCGGCTTAGTATCTTAAACAGAAAGCCAAACTTCAAAAAATCGAACGATTGAGAGCTTCGGCTCGATGTCAAAAAAGATAGAACTTCGGTTTTATCTTAAAGAAGCAACAGGGTTAGTAAGTAATTTCTGTTGCTTTTTTTATGCCTTTAATTAGCAACAGCAATCACTGCTTTTCCCGTTTTATTTGTCTTGCTTAATATTTTCTTCCGCAGTTTTAAAAATGGTTTTTCAATTATTTCATTTAATAATAATGAAATAATAAAAACGGTTATTATACAAATCAAAAACATAACGTTGCTGTTATTATCAATCTTAAATTTTATTGCCTGAGTTTGTGTAACATGAATTACAATTTTATGAATGAGATAAATGCCATAAGACAACGCTGCAATTTTTGATGTAACTGATGATTTGTATTTGTATAAAAAACATTTTGGGCTCAAAGCTGCTAAAACTATTATTCCATAGCCAAGATCAACCAACGGAAATCCGAACACAGATGCTGATAAACTTTCCTGGTCTGAAAATATAAAATATGTACCTGCAAAAATTAAAACTGCAAAAATTAAAATTTTGTTTCCATGCTTTAAAACTCTTTCGCTAAAGTTTGGTTTGAATTGAAGCAAAGCTGCAATGCTTACTCCAACAACCAAACCATCAAGCCTGCTCCATGTTGGATAATAAATGTATTTATACCAGGGAAGCCAGCTATCATCGCCCGCCGGTGAAACGAAATGCTGATAGCAATACGTGCGAATAATAATCCCAAAAACAAATAATGCAATCAATAACCAAAATCCTTTTTTAATTAGTTTGAAATAAATCAATCCGACAAGAGTAAGCGGTAAGCATAAATAAAATTGTTCTTCGATACATAAACTCCAGGCATGCGAAAACGTGCCTTGTGTGCGAACATTAAGATTTATATTTTGTGTGAAGGTTAGATATTTCCAAAGCGGCGCAAGAGATTCTCTTTCATGCATAAATGGAAATAAGAAATACAGCGCTACAACAACAAAATATATTGGAATAATTCTGAAAATTCTCTTTATAAAAAATTCTTTGAGCGAAATTTTATTTTGCTGCGCGATGTTTTTAAAAAGTTGCGAAGCAATCAGGTAGCCGCTTAATACAAAGAATAAATCAACACCGCTCCATCCAAATCCGCTGATGGTATTCGTCCAATCCGGGTGCGGAAATAATCTTCCGTAATGATAAAAGAAAACAAATGTGATAGCAAAAGCCCGAAGGTGATCAAGCCCGTGAAGTTTGTGTGAAAGACCGCCATCTTTATTCATAGAAATCGCATCAACGCAAAACTTCTGTGCTTTGTTATTTGTATTGAATATTTATCTTATTTCTCCAAAACATTCGTAATGCTGAACGGTGGGCTCAAATTCTAAAAGATATTTTTCATCTTCCGTATAATATCTTGCCTGCTCATAATCTTCACCGGCAAATGCACGTATACTTTCAATGTTTACCCACCAGGAAACTGTCCAGATATGTGTTATATCACCTTCTTGTTTTTGCCAAACCTGCGCATTTAAATTTCCAGGTGTTGCACGATAATCTTTAATACCGGTTTGAGTGATATAGGTAAGATATTCATCTGCTTTTTCAGAAGATGTTTTTCCATGCCAAAGACGAACTATCATAATTTTAAATTCAAAAGGTCTAAGTCAAAATTTAAAAAAGAGTTGCGATTAAATTTTTTTTAATTTTTAATTTTGACTTTTAAATTATACTACATCGTTCTTACTTCTTCCTGTTGCAAACTTGCAGGCAATGTTTTCTTTTCTCTAAAAAACAAAAGAAAATAAATTAATACACCGACTGCTATGTATGCAGGAACAAGCCAAATTTTTGTCCAATCATGTAAGCCGTTACCAAGAATATGTTTATCTACAACTTTCCCTGAGAATATTGTTCCTATAAACATACCTACACCATAAGTTGCAAAAGTGAATAACCCCTGCGCTGCATTTTTAATTTTTTCACCGGCTTTCTTTTCAGTGTACATATAACCGGTTACAAAAAAGAAATCATAACAAACACCGTGTAAAATTATTCCTGCGTATAACATCCATAAGTTCGCGCCAACATTACCATATGCAAAACAGATATAACGAAGTATCCATGCAGCCATTCCAAGTAACAGCATTTTTTTTACACCAATACTATTAAACAAAAAAGGTATGGCAAGAATAAATACACCCTCTGAAATTTGACCAAGTATCATTTTTCCGGCAGCATTATTAACACCTAATTCATTTAAAAATGGATTTGCAAAGCCATAATAAAATGAAAGTGGTATGCAAACTAAAATAGCTGCAATAAAAAATACTACGTAGGGTATATTTTTAAACAATACAAATGCTTCTGTGCCGAAGGCTTTTGTAGCAGTTGCATCTGCAGCTTTTCCTTTGGGTGGCGTGTTTGGTAAAAAGAAACTAAATAAGCCAAGAATAACAGAAACACCTGCGGCAAGATAAAATGTGTTTGCTGTTTTTTCGATAGCAAGAAAACCAATCAGCAAACCTGCAACAATCCAACCCAATGTGCCAAAAACCCTAATCCATGGAAATTGTTTGCCGGGATTATTCATTTGCTGAAAAGCAATACTGTTGCTTAATGCAATAGTTGGCATGTACAATAATGAATAGAATAAAATCACCCAGAAAAACATACCGTTATCGAAAATTTTTGTAGCAAAAAATAATAGCACTGCACCGAGAATATGAAATACGCCCATTATTTTTTGCGCGGCAAAATACCTGTCTGCAATCATACCAATAATAAAAGGTGATATCATTGTGGCAATAGCCAGCGCACCAAATGCAGAACCAATTTCCAAACCTGTAGAATGTAAGTTCTCACCCATGTATGTACCAAGCGTTACATACCACGCACCCCAAACAAAATACTCAAGAAACATCATTATGGCTAACGATACGCCGGTTTTTGTTTTCATA